>JBKBSS010000038.1:251-14929 GCA_046291385.1 Emticicia sp.
TTTGTATTGATTAATGATTTACGCTTTGATTTCCTGACTGTCAAATTGCCTTTTAACTATTTTTTTGCTGATGAATTTCTTTCTTCCGAAGATAAAGCGAAGGGGGTTTCGGTTTTTAATTTTACCGATGAAATTGCTGTAATTGGGAGTATAGTTGGTTTACTTTTGATAGCTTTTTCAAAAGTAAAAGTTGAAGATGAGTATGTTTCTCAGATTCGTTTGGAGTCACTTCAGTGGGCGATTTATTTGAATTTTGCACTTCTGATTATTGCCACATTATTAGTTTATGGTCTTGCATATTATATGGTAGCCATCTATAACATGGTTACGCCACTTTTATTTTTTGTGATTCGATTTCACTACATACTCTTTTTTAAAAATAGCGAGAAAGGTGCAGAACACCACCCGATTCGCACCACAGAATTATGAAAAATAGAATCAGAATCGAACGAGCCATTTTGGATATAACCCAAGCCGATTTGGCCGAAAAAATAAATGTGAGTCGGCAGACAATCAATGCCATTGAAAGTAACAAATATGTGCCTTCAACGGTACTGGCTTTGAAGATAGCTCGTATCTTTGGCAAGAACGTTGAAGAAGTTTTTGAGCTTGAAGAAAACGATTGAAGCACAATGTTCGTTATATATGCAGCAATTCTGATAAATGTATTTTGAATTGCCGCATATTTTCTTAAATTTGAATCTTTTAGAAACAAAACATTGATGAAGAAAGCAATTATTTATAGCTTTTTGGTAGTATTAGCTGCTTGTACAACAAATAAGAAAATTCAGAAAGCACAGAAAGAGATAGATAAAACTGCGGCAGTTAAACCTGTCCCCGTGGCAAAACCATTGGTAGTGGCTATCAAAAGCAGGTATTTATTGAAAGATTCGTCGGCGGTCAGAGTTTTTATGGAGTTGGATATTGAAAATCTGAACAAAGAACAGGCAATTCAACAACTAAATGATAATTTCAGATTTAATTGGCTTTTGCAGCCTGATTATGGTGTGCGTGAAAGGCTCGGTTCTGGAAAGATTGATTTGAATGAGCAAAATGTTAGCTTGAAAGAAGGAAAAGTTTTATTAAGTTTTGAAATTCCTCGTCCGAAAAATTTAGCGAAAGGCTTACTTTTAACCGAAGTTTTTCAGTTGGAAGACAGTAAAAAATCAAACAATGATTTAGTGATTGATTTCAACGGTACTCGTATCAATGACCGATTCGGGATTTACGTTGGTAATTTTTCAATGCCGATTTTTCGAAATTTTATCAATAAATCAGATTCGTTTCAGTTGAAAAGTGTCCTGAATCATCCACGTGAATTGTATTTGATTCGCTATAAAAATGATTTCACGGCCGCACAATCGCCGATGGCTACTTCGATTCGTCCGAGCATTGCGAGCCTTACAATCGAAGAAACAATTAAAGTTCAGACCAATACTTCAATAAAGTTATCGAAAGAAGGGCTTTATCAGATTGTGGAAGATACAAATTCGACCAGTACAGGTTTTGGTTTTATGCTCGTTGATGAGCGTTATCCACGCCTTACTCGCCCCGAAAATTTGGTAAAACCATTGATTTATATGAGTACGAGCCAAGAATTAAGGGCGGTCAACGAAAATCCTAATTCAAAACAGGCTCTCGATAAGTTTTTCTTGGCAATTACAGCTGGGAATCAGATGGTTTCAAAGAAAATCATCAAAAACTATTATCATCGAATTGAAGAGTCAAACCGACTTTTTACCTCTTACAAAGAAGGTTGGAAAACCGATAAAGGCATGGTTTATACGATTTTAGGCCCGCCAAACAAAGTGCAACGCAGCCGTGACCGTGAGGTTTGGGTGTATGCACAAAACACCAATTTTTCAGAAATTATATTTACATTTAATAGAAAACCAAACCAATTTACGGAAAACTATTATGAACTGGTTCGTTATCCCGAATATCAGGCATATTGGTTTCCGTTTGTAGAAGCATGGAGAACAGGAAACGTAGTGGATTAGGCCGCAGTTCAGAAGGCGGAACATCGTCAGGTGGATACCGTAAATCAGAAGGCGATAACAAAGCTGGATTTAAGAAAAAATATTTTGCAAAACCAACTCCACCTGGCTTTGAGAAACCCTCAAAACCAGATATTGTTTTTGGCGTACAGTCAGTTTTGGAGACGCTCAAAAGCACCAAAGAAATTGAGAAAATCTTGCTCCAAAGAGAATTTGGGCATGGAGAAGTAGAAAAAATTGCCTTTGAAAGAGGAATTCCCGTACAAAGAGTGCCACTTGAAAAACTCAATCGAGTGACGATGAAAGTGCATCAGGGCATCATTGCGTTTGTGTCGGCGGTGAATTATGCCAAGATGTCGAATGTGGTAGCTGATACTTTTGAGCGTGGCGATATTCCATTGATTTTGGTTCTCGACCGAATCACGGACGTAAGAAATTTTGGGGCGATTTCTCGTACTGCCGAATGTGCGGGCGTAAATGCAATCGTTGTGCCAGCTCGTGGAGCGGCCCAAATCAATGCCGATGCCATGAAAACTTCTTCGGGTGCATTGACTCACTTGCCAGTTTGCCGTGAAAATAGTTTATCACAAGTAGTGAGCGAGTTGCAGCAATCGGGCATTCAAGTAGTGGCTTGTACAGAGAAAGCGACAGCCGAATTGTATGACATTGATTTTTCGTTGCCAACAGCTATTTTGATGGGTTCGGAAGAGGATGGAATCTCGGATAATTTGCTCGAACAAGCAGATTTTGCTACGAAAATTCCGATGATTGGAAAAATTGGCTCGTTGAATGTTTCGGTTGCGACGGGTGTGATTTTATATGAAGCCGTTAGACAGAGACAGAAATAATTACTATTTACGAATGAAGATTTACGAATGATAAATTGATAGTAGTCATTAGCTGATTATAAGGCGTTTATAGTAAAAACTATCTTGTTTCTAAATTATAAAGAAGCCTTTGCTATTTTTAGCAAAGGCTTCTTTGTTTAGTATATTGGCGAATTGAGTCGCAACGGCGAACTACAATCGCAACGGCGAACCGTTTCGCTCCACTTTATTTTTTTCTTGAAAACTCGGCATCAATAATCCAAAGGATACTTTCGGGGTCGGTATCGCCTTCGACCGTAATATCGGCTTTTTGATAAATTGGCAGACGCTCGTTGTATTTTTCCGAGACAGTCTCTAAAAGCGATTTGTTTTCTAAATCGAATAGTGGACGCTCATTTTTCTTTGAAACCTTCATTCGCTCAACCAACATCGCTGGTTTAACATCTAAAAAAATACTGATACCATTTTCTTTGATATACTCAAGACCATCGTGGAAACATGGCGTTCCTCCGCCAGTGGCTACCACCATTTTGCTGTCTTTTTGTATTTTTTTTAGTTGTTGGTTTTCTACTTTTCTGAAATATTCTTCGCCATTTAAGCTAAATATTTCTACAATTTTTTTGCCTTCTGCAATTTCGATTCTTATATCTAAATCTATGAATTCATAGCCAAGACTCTTCGCAATTTGTCGGCCGAGCGTACTTTTACCCGACGAAGGCATTCCTACTAAAAAAATATTTGTGGTCATTCTCAATGGGTTCTTCTATCTTATTTTAAATTTTCGGCTAAATTTTCAATTGTGGGAATACTAAGATTGCCCCATTTGCCTTTCACTACACCATTTTTTAACAAAATAACACAAGGATTTGTTCGTGCCATTGTTTTTAAAACCGTTGCATCGGCCGAGAAATACGGGGTTGAGATGCTATTTACCTCGCTAAACTTTTGATAATCAGTTTGAATTACCGAAGTTAAAATCATTGGCGTAATTCCTTTCGCTTCGGCAGCTTTTATCAGAGATTTTAACTCGTTGACTTGTTCGGCATTAGTGTTTTTCACGTCTTTGAAAATCACTAATAACTTATTACCAGCGAAAGTTGAATCGGTATAATTATTTCCTTGTTGGTCAGAAATTGAATAATCGGTAATTTTTGGTTTCAATTTATCTTCATTCAGCGTCACCATTGATACGTATTTATAAGTAAGCGTATCCATCAAAAATTCTTTTGCTATGATTTCTTCGTTGGTTTTTTTATTCAAAAACGTAAATTCCATGATAGGTTTTACGCCCGTGGGTTTCATTTGTTCGGGAATACTTTTGCCGATTGCGTAAGGCAAGAAGTCAATCGGAGGGAGGTAACGAATGGCATAAATGCCTATTCCGAATGAAATCGCCGTCACGGCAGCCATTACTACGTTTTGATTCGAGTTAACGTATTTATTTCTGAAAACAAATATCACCAAAATAAAGACCGTCAAGAAAATATCTTTGTTGAACGATGTCCAAGGTTTTAGTTTTAAGAAATCTCCAAAACATCCGCAGTCGGTTACTTTATTGAAATAGGCTGAATAGAAAGTTAAAAACGTAAAGAAAACGATGATAATCAGCAACAACCAAGAAGTAATTTTCATGCGATAAGATAGGAGTGTGGCCACACCCAAAATCACTTCTAAAGCACAAAAAATCAATGATAATGCCAACGAATTATGGGCAAAAAACATAAATAAACCTTGTAATGAAGGCAAATCTTGGGCAAAAACCTCGAAATACTCTTCGAGTTTGATGCCAGTTCCCACAGGGTCAACGACCTTAACGAAGCCCGAAAAAGTAAATATTACACCAACAACGATGCGGGCAATTTGTGAAAATAGTTTCATATAATCTAATGACAGAGTTTTGAATGAGTGAATGATAGAATTATACAAATATAACATTGCATAATTGATTCGCTGTTAATCGTTTGTTATTCCGATAAGATAACTGTTTATTGGTCACTGTATCTTGAATCATTGCTGTCCTTGAGCTTGACCGAGTTTTATCATACAAAAAACAGCGTAATTGATAATATCCTGATAGCCAGCCTTGATGCCTTCCGAAACCAGCGTTTTGCCTTGATTATCTTCTATTTGCTTGATTCTGAATAATTTCATCAAAATAATATCGGTCATCGAACTCACACGCATATCTCGCCACGCCTCGCCGTAATCGTGGTTTTTATTGAAAAGTAATTCCATAACCTCAACAACTTGCTTATTATACATGGCTTGCAATTGCTCAAACGGAATTTCGAGTTCTGTACTATTAACTAAATCGGCTTGAATGAGAGCCATCACGCAGTAATTGATGATACCGATAAATTCGGGTACTTCGCCCTCATCGACACGGCTAAAACCATTGTCCTGAATCGTGCGGATGCGTTGAGCTTTGATGAAAATTTGGTCGGTGATGCTCGGTAAGCGTAAAATACGCCAAGAAGTGCCATAATCTTTGTTTTTCTTCTCGAAAAGGTCTTGACAAATCTTAATGACTTGGCGGTATTCGATTTCTGTTTGATTCATTGAGTTATGTAATTGCCTGCTGGCTTTGGGTTCAGTATTCAATTTAGAAAAAATTAATCAAGTTCGATAGATTGAATTATCTTTGACTCTAAAATTAATGAAATTGGAGATAAAAGGCAGAACTGCCTTTATACTTACAAAACTATAAAACTTCGGCTCTATAAACAAATGACATTTATAAGTATCAATCATCAACACGCCCCAAATGAGCCAGTAATTGGTCAAAAACTCATTGATTTATCGAAACCTTCGGTGATGGGAATTCTGAATATTACGCCCGATTCGTTTTTTTCGGGGAGTAGATATACGCCAAATAGTAATCAAATAACCGACCAAGTGAGCAAAATGATTGCTGATGGAGCAGTATTTATTGATATTGGTGGCTATTCGACTCGCCCCGATGCCGATGATGTGAGTATCGCCGAAGAAATCGACCGAGTTTTGCCAGTTATTGAGGTAATTGCTCAGAATTTCGGTGAAAAAGTAGCCATTTCTATTGATACTTTTAGAAGTAAAGTTGCTCGTGAAGCTGTAAAATCGGGTGCTACAATCATCAATGATATTGCAGGTGGAAATCTGGACGAAGAAATGTTTCAGACCGTAGCCGAATTGCAAGTTCCGTATATTTTAATGCACAGCCGAGGAAACCCACAGACGATGAACAAACTCAATGATTATAAAAACCTCACGCTTGATGTAATTACTGAATTACAAGAAAAAGTGGCTCAATTGCGAGCCTTGTCAGTGAAAGATATAATCATTGACCCAGGTTTTGGATTTGCCAAAAATGCCAAACAAGGTTTTGAAATGATGCGAAATTTGGAAGCCTTCAAAGTCATGGATTTGCCACTTTTGGTAGGCATTTCAAGAAAATCAATGATTTGGCGAACGCTCAACATCACCGCCGACGAAGCACTCAACGGCACAACGGCACTCAATATGTACGCACTCATGCAAGGAGCAAAAATCTTGCGTGTGCATGATGTGAGAGAAGCTACGGAGACGATTCGGTTGTTTGAGGAGTTGGGGAGTTAGTCTGAGGGGCGTAAGCCGTTGCGATGGACTGCTTAAATCGTTTCAAATGAAATTGTGGGTAACTGTTAAGTTGAACAATTAATGTTCAACCCACTGCGGGGTTGGAAAACTTTCTTAGGATTCAGCACCACGAGTTTTACTCGTGGGTATTTGTGTTTATGCCTTTTAGACTTTTTATTTTAACTTTATATCAAACAATATTTATTTTTTTCTTCCCTTTTTTAGTTAAATAGAATCCAAATTTGTCCCCAGAGTTTGTTAAGAAACCAGTATTTATCAAAATATTCAATGTTTCGCTTAGTGTTTTTTTACTTTGGGAAATAATTTTATCGAAACATTTATCGCTTAGCCTATTATTGATGGTTTGAATACCAACAGGCAAACCTGAATTTACTTTATGAATTATATTCAAAATCTCAATTTCACAAATACTTAAATCTTCTATCATATCCACCCCTTAATCGTCTCAGTCATTGCTTCAAATTCAATCAAAAAGCCATCGTGACCGTACATTGAGTCAATGAGAGCGTATTTTGCTTCGGGAATATATTTTGAAATAAACTCTTGTTCTTCGGGCGGAAATAATACATCAGATGTAATGCCAATTACCAAAGTTTTTGCTTTGATTTGTTTGAGAGCTTCTTCAACTTTGCCACGTCCACGACCAACATCGTGCGAATCAAACATCTTAGAAAGTGTCCAGTAAGAAAAAGCATTGAAGCGTTTGCCGAGTTTTTCGCCTTGATAATTTTGGTAAGTATTTGCCCTAAAAAAATCAACTTGACCCTCATCACGAGATTGTGTGCGGCCGTAAGTGGCATAATTTCGGTAAGACAAAAGAGCAATCGAGCGTGCAACTTTCATGCCGTTCATGCCCGCTTTTGGGTGGCGTTCTGTCCAAGTTGGGTCGGCTGAAATCGCCATTCTTTGCGATTCGTTAAAGGCAATTCCCCACGGCGAATGAATGGCATTTGTTGAGAAAAGAATTAAGTTTTCAATCAAATTTGGCTGTAAAATTGCCCATTCGAGGGCTTGCTGACCGCCCAATGAGCCACCGAGTAAAGTATTTATTTTTTCGATGCCTAAATTAATTCGTAATAAATCAATCGCACGAACCACGTCACGAATACTTATGAAAGGAAAATCATGGAAATAAGGCTCACCCGAAATCGGATTTTTGCTCAAAGCATTGGTCGAGCCGTAATGCGAACCCAAAATATTGGCACAAATAATAAAATGTTCGGTCGGATTATACAGACGTTTTTCACCAATCAGCCCATTCCACCAATCAGATGGATTGGCATTGCCCGTAAAAGCGTGGCAAATCCAAATAACATTATCTTTTGCTGCGTTGAGTGTTCCGTAAGTGGTATATGCTAAATCAAATTCGGGAAGCCATGCCCCAGATTCAAGTTTAAAAGGTTCGTCGTGATGAAATGTTTTATTCTCCATTTATTTTTATCTCAAATCTCTTTACTGAAAATTATTTTTAAATGATACTTTCAATACCTCAAAACTGATTGTAAACGATGTTTTTTGTCATATTCTTGATTTTGTTAGGTATGACAAGTAAGCCTAAAGCACAAAATACAGCGTATTTCGAGCAGCTTTGATTCATGTACTTTAAAAAACCAACGATTGTCTATGATTGGTTTATAAGCCCGAATTGTTTCGCCATTTCGGTAGGTGTTGGCACCTTATCGCTTGCAGCGGGACAGGTTGCCCGAGGTTCGTAGAGCCTATTCTCTCCCCTCGTCTGTATAAATCAATCAATTAGCTACTGGAGTAGAATAATTGAATTGATATTGCAAAGATGCGGTACGATTTGTTAAAAAACAAGTGAAGTAGAAGATTTTGTGTGTGTCGATTAGTAAAGACGTTGTATGCAACGTCTTTACGATTGCGTACCAAAATACTCATTTATGTCTTTAAATCCCTTATTCCAGTCTCGTTTTTCGGCCAAAATTCCTGCCATCAGAAACTCTTCGATGAGGGCATTTGCTCCGTTGATACCTGCGGTATCGTTATCGAAACTTATCAGAATTTTATGTTTTTTGAAATATTTCATCCACTCTTTCTTGAAAATCTTGGCACTGCCCAAACTTACGGCTATCATGCCGTTTTTTACTAAAGTCATGCAATCGAATGCTCCTTCGGTGAGATAAACTTCTGAATTTGGACGAAGCTTTTTGATAGAATCAAGATTAAAAATAATTCTCGGAACGCCCGAAAGAAATTGATATTTACTCGCACCATCGGGTGGATTTCCAATTGTTCGACCTTGTAAATAAACAATTTTTCCATCTTGATAATAAGGAATCACAATTGGGTGTACGAAAAAAACTAAATTGCCTTTATCGTTCATCAAGCCACAACCTTTCAAATCTTCGATTGAATAATTTGATTTCAAAAAATCATTGGTAACCACGTAGTTTTTAATCACAAAAATTTTGAAATGCCTGATTGTCCAATCATCAATTCCTCGACCACGTAGATATTCTGCTGCTTTTCTGGCAGAATCTGTGGCTGGTTGCGTGAGGCAAAATTGCTGAAAACGTTCGTAAATTTTGCTATAAATTGGCTTAAACGTAAACTGCTTTTCGGGAAGTGGTTTGTTGGTATAAACACTCTTGATGTCGAACTTACGAATGATTTTTTGTTGAATTCCATCGTAGGCAGGAATATATCGAGTGGCGAGTTCTTCGAGGGCAGTTTTGAAATCAATCTGACAAGCATCGGCATAAAGATTAATTACATCGCCGTGCTTGCCACAACCAAAACAATGAAATTCGTTTTGTGGCGGAGGATAAAAAACCAAAGAAGGAGAATCTTCAACGTGAAAAGGACAGTTCATGCGTCGGCTCTGAACAATCTCAAAGCCCAAGTCACGAGCAACTTGCCGAATGTCAATTTCCTTTACACGTTGAAGTAGGTTATCCATTTTGTTTAAGACAATAGAAGAGAGACAAAAGACATGAGAAACTTATTTTTTACTTTTATCATTTTTATTTGAATTTTTAGAAGCAGAGAAAAGTATTCACCTCAATTCTCTTCTCTTGTCTCAATTCTATTGTCTAAATCAATTATTTTCTGTGAATCATTGTTGGAGCAGCTTGGGCTTTGGCATAAAGCACAATATCGGCGATTGTTACACGGTCGGGCGTGTTGATGGCGTACAAAATAGCATCGGCCACATCTTCGGCTTGAATTGGGTCAAATCCTTCATAAACTTTCTTTGCACGCTCGGTATCGCCTTTGAAACGCACCAATGAAAAGTCAGTTTCTACCGCACCTGGTGCAATATTCGTGATTTTTATGCCATATTTTGTCAAATCATGACGCATTCCTTCACTTATTGCCTCAACTGCTGATTTTGACGCACAATAAACTGCCCCGTTTGGATAAGTATATTTTCCTGCCACCGAACTTAAATTTACAATATGTCCTTTCTCACGTTCAACCATTATTGGCATCACGGCTTTTGATACATACAGAACTCCTTTTACGTTTCCATCTATCATAGCATCCCAATCGGCAATGTTTCCATCCTGAATTGGCTCAAGTCCGTGGGCATTTCCTGCGTTATTGACCAAAATATCAATATTTTTCCATTCTTCGGACAAAGAATCAATGGCATTTGCTACATCGACTGCGTTTCTAACATCAAAAGCGAGAGTTGTAACGCTGACTTTCTCAGAAAAATATGCCTTTAGTTCGTCCAAAACTTCACGGCGGCGGCCGCATAAAATCAAATCAATTCCTGCATTAGCAAAAGCTTCGGCCGTTGCTTTGCCGATTCCTGACGTTGCACCTGTAATGAGGGCTATTCTTTTCATTTGTTGATTTGTTACTGGTTAATAGTGTTTTTACAATTTAATTTTAGTGGTTAAATTTCGCTCGTAGGAACGTCTAATTTGGACGTTCCTACAAAATTCAATGTTTCATAATGAAAAATCAACCAATAATCTTCGGCCCGTCTTGATTAATGCCCGAAACATAAGCATCGCCATGTATGCCTACTTTTTCAAAGCTATTTTTCATTGCAATCGCCACTTTTTCGGCAGTATCTCGTCCTTTACTAAACGCAAAAATCGAAGGGCCAGCTCCCGAAATACTACACCCTAAAGCACCTGCTTCTAAAGCTGCATTTTTTACTTCCCAAAATTCTGGAATCAAAATCGCACGCACTGGCTCAATAATAAAGTCAACCATCGAACTGGCAATAAGGTTATAATCGGCCTGCATTAAGCCCGCAATCATACCAGCCACATTTCCCATTTGAGCAATGGTATTTTTCATCGACACTTCATTCCGCAAAATATGGCGAGCATCTTTGGTATTTACCTCAATATCAGGGTGAACAATGGTTACGTATAGTTCATCGGGTGTAGGAACTTTAAAGACATCAAGTGGCTGATAACTACGCACTACCACAAAACCACCCAATAGGGCAGGGGCAACATTATCGGCGTGGGCAGAGCCGCAAGCGATTCGCTCACCTTCCATCGAAAATGGCAATAATTCTTTGGCAGAAAGTGGTTTTTCGAGCAATTCGTTTACTGCAAAAACGCCTGCCACCGAACTCGCCGAACTACTACCAAGACCACTACCGAGCGGCATTTTTTTGTGTAATTCAATCTCAAAACCTTGCGTACTGCCTGTTTGTTCGAGGTATTTTATAATCGGAACCGTTACGGCATTTTTTGAAACATCGTAGGTAAGTTTTCCTTCTTCGCCAGTAATATTTCTGATAATGATTTGATTATCAGAACGTTTACGAACAATCACTTCATCGCCTGGTGCATCAACGGCAAAGCCGAAAATATCAAATCCACAAGCCACATTGGCAACGGTAGCAGGGGCAAAAATTTTGATTGAGTCCATCAACAATAGGTGGGTTTTCTTTGGTTATATTTGCCAAATTTAGTCCTTTTTGATAGAATTTCGGAGTCTAAAATTAGAAATATTAAGTTTTTGCCAAAAAAGCCTTGGAAAATTGAAAAAAATTTGTTTTTTAGTTACTTTTCACTACTTTTCCATTCGTAAATAGAGTAAAAAAAGTTTTTTACTTAAACCCCAAACAAATCAAACAATGAACAGATTTTTATTACCCCTTCTGATTCTGCTTTGGTCTTTGTTGTACACTGGTTGGTGGAATTGCAATCGTAAGCCCCTGTGTTCGGGCGAGCCAATTGTTGCCGCCGCTACTCCCGAAGTAGCGATTCCCGCTCCAGTTGCCGACTCAGTAAAAGTCGCAGATACAGTAAAAGTAGTGACTCCCGAAGAGCAAATCTTGTTTACTCCATTGGATGTTTATTTTGCTGTAAATCAATCAGGTATCAAAAAAACGGCTGAGGTCGAAACTTTTATAGCGACAGCTAAAAGTTATTTTGAGAAATATCCTGACAAACAACTTCTGATTACTGGTCATGCTGATAGCGACGGTTCGGACGAATTGAATCAACGACTTTCAGAAAATCGTGCGAAGCAAACAAAATCTTTCTTGCTAAAAGAGGGTTTCAAAGCATCACAATTGACGACCGAAGGTAAAGGTGAAAAAGAACCAATCGCTTCAAACGATACGCCTGAAGGAAAATCTCAAAATCGTCGTAGTACAATCAGATTAAAAGAGTAAATAAAGTCAACGGTCGGCAGTCGATGGTCAACAATAGTTTTTTAAGGCTATCTATTTGCTTGAAACTGAAATACCGCTCAAAATTATTACTTTAAGAAATTTTATACCTTTAAAAAATACAAATATGGACTTTTTTCAATATATGAAATGTTGGATAACAGATTTCCCTTGGGGAGTTCTTCTTGGATGTTTATTGCCACTTTTATTACTTTGGTGGTGGCTAAACCGTGAAATTAATCGTTGGAAAAATCAATCTGCCGAACTTCAAGATAGAATCAATTTCTTAGAAGGAGAACTTGACGCTTGCAGAAAATCAAAAGTATCAGCATCTGTAAATGTCGATGCTGGCGGAAGCGTTTCGGCAGGAATTGGCGGAGCAGGAATTGCTGCTGGTGCTTTGGGATTGGCGGGAGTAGTTGCCGCTGCTGCACCAACTAAAAAAGACGATTTGAAGATTGTTGAAGGCATCGGACCAAAAATTGAAGAATTATTCAATAATGCCAGTATTTATACTTTTGCCGAATTGGCCGAAACTTCCGTAGAGAAAATGAAAGCAATTCTTGATGCCGCTGGCCCACGTTTCCAAATTCATAACCCAACAACTTGGGCAGACCAAGCAGCCTTGGCTCGTGATGGCAAGTGGGATGAATTGAAAAAATGGCAAGACGAACTCTATAAAGGGAAAGCCTAATTTTTAATGGTAAATATTTGCGGGGTCGCCCGTGCGATGATTAATGTTAAATTACTTTCATCAACTGAATGACAAAATAGTCTCTGCGAGAAATTGTGGAGACTTTTTTGTTGGTTTAAAAATGGCTTTTTGAAAAAAAATGCCGTGATTCGCAGGAAAAATAATTTTGAATGAGTGAGTTTTGAATGATAGAATGAGGTTTTAAAGAATTTATCTCTAAAAAACTAATTTGCTTTTTATCATTCGCTCATTCAATCATTCACTCATTGAAAATTGACCAAATGAAACGTATAGCTATTTTTGCTTCGGGTTCGGGAAGCAATGCCGAACGACTTACCACTTATTTTGCTGCTAATGAATTAGTTAGCATAGAATTATTTTTGTCGAATAACCCAACGGCTGGCGTTATTGAGCGTGGTCGCAGGCTGGGAATTCCAATCGTTTTATTCGATAAAAAGACCTTCACAAAAACCAGTAAAATTGTTGATTTATTACAAAAACAACAAATTGATTTGGTTATTCTGGCTGGTTTTCTGTGGCTAATTCCCGAAAATTTGGTAAAAGCATTTCCGAATAAAATTATCAATATTCACCCTGCTTTGCTGCCAAAATACGGCGGAAAAGGTATGTGGGGACATTTTGTGCATGAAGCCGTAGTTGAAGCTGGAGAAAAAGAATCGGGCATAACGATTCATTATGTAAACGAGCATTATGACGAAGGAAAAGTGATTTTTCAAGAAAAATGTGAGCTTGTTCCGACTGACAGGCCCGATGATGTAGCCCAAAAAGTACAAGCCCTCGAACACATTCATTTTCCTGTCGTTATCGAAAAAATAATTTCAGAGAAGTAGCTAAAATTATTGATGTTAAGTAGCTGATTTGCAATAATCGAGTGTAAAATATTGATAATGAATATTTTATGTTACTGTTGAATATTCAAGTATTATCATCAAACATCAATCATCAAACATTCATCATCAGTAAAAGAATGCCAATTTTACCACAAAATAATAACTATAAACCGCCTAAATGGCAGTTTAATGCCCATATTCAAACAATTTATCCAAGTCTTTTTCGTAAAATTCCTGTCAATTATAAGCGTGAGCGAGTAGAACTACAAGATGGTGATTTTATAGATTTCGATTGGTCGTTTGTATCAGAAACTCGTGGTAAAAAACTCGTAATTATTACGCACGGACTCGAAGGTGATTCAACTCGCCATTACGTAACGGGGATGATAAAGAAATTTAATGATAACGGCTACGACGGTTTGGGCTGGAATTGCCGCAGTTGTAGCGGAGAAATGAACCGTTTGCCACGTTTTTATCATCATGGCGATGTTGATGATATTCGTTTTGTGGTCAATTATGCCATTGACAAATATAAATACGAAGAAGTAGTTTTGGTGGGTTTTAGTATGGGCGGCAGCATGACGGTTCGGCTTTTGGGGCAAAATCCAGAGCTTTTACCAGCTCAAGTAAAATTTGGTGTGGCTGTTTCGGTACCGCTTGATTTATATTCTTCGGTTTATGAACTTTACAAGCCTGGACGTAGGTTTTATATGAAACGTTTCATCAAGAAATTGGGCGTGAAAATTAAAGAAAAGTCAACGCAACATCCTCAAAACAGTTTGGTTAGTTATGAAGGATACGGGCAAATCAAAAATTTTGAGCAGTTTGATAGCCGATATACCGCTCCGATGTTTGGCTTTAAAAATGCCCACGATTTTTATCAGCAAGCCGCAGCCAAACCATTTTTGAAGTCGATAAAAGTGCCAACTTTAGTTGTGCAAGCCATCAACGACCCCTTTTTATCGCCCGAATGTTTAGATTTAGGCGATGCTGAAAATAATCCAAATATATATTTGCAATTATTAAAGTTTGGCGGACACGTGGGTTTTATGATGCCCAATTCTAACGAAACTTGGGTTGAGC
>JBKBSS010000387.1:0-2630 GCA_046291385.1 Emticicia sp.
TCGATGCACAACGTGTTTGCTCAAAATTCGCTTGCTTTCGGCTTTTACTTCTATATTTTTTCTGATTCCCCAGAGTTTATCCTTGGCAAATTTAGTCGTTTGTTCTAAATCAATTATTGGAAAAGGATAATTTTCTCCCAAACGAAAATTATATAAATCTTGCTCCATTGGTGTCATTTTCCACGGCTCGTGAATGAAGTTTTCGGGACAATTTTCGAGTTCTTTCACCCAAGTTTTAATAAAAATCCCTTGCGGGTCGTGGTCCTGCGATTGCTTTACAGGATTATACATTCTGACGGTATTCATACCCGTAACGCCTGCTTGCATCTGAAACTGCGGATAGTGAATTCCTGGTTCGAAATCAAGAAATTGTTGGGCGAGAAATAATGCTCCATCCTTCCAATGCTGAAAGAGTTGGTGCGTCAGAAACGATACTACCATTGCCCGCATCCGAAAATTCAAATAGCCTGTTTCGCAAACGCATCTCATGCAAGCATCAACGAGCGGATAGCCAGTTTTCCCTCCTTGCCACTGTTCGATAAAATATTGATTTTCAGTCTTTTGCAAATTATCATAGCCTCGATTGATGTTTTCAAATTCCATTCGGTCTTCCATTTCAAACTTCTGAATAAAATGGCAATGCCAGTGTAATCGAGAAGCAAAATTTTCTAAATCTCGGCGATAAGAAACTCGTCTTTTTGCATTTTGGGTGTATTGATATGCTTGTCGAACTGACAAATTTCCCCAAGCAATGTAGGGCGAAAGTCGGCTACAACTTTTGCGAGCTTCGAGCGGTTTTGAGATAGTTTTTGAATAGTTTTTAGCTCTATCATTCAAGAAACTTTGTAGATAACGATGAGCGTAAATTTCGCCACCTGGTTGAAAAACTGGCTTGGTTTCTTTATGAATATTTGGCTGAAAATGTTGGGAGGAAAATTGCTTGTAAATTTCGTTTTTATCATCAAAAACCAAACATGGATTTCTTAGTTTTGTCCAATCTGGTTCATCAGTTTTTTGGTGCATTTGGTTTTTCCAAAGTTCCGACCAATTTTCACGATTTTTTAGCTTTCTGACAATGCCATTTGTCTGAAACTCTTGCCATTCGATGCTGTTTTCTTTGAAATACTTCGATAAAATTTTATCTCGGTCGAAAGTGATTTTTAGTCCTGTTTCTTCGTAGGAAAACACTTTTTTGAGCTGATATTTTTGGTGAATAGCAGTAAAAATAGCCTCAACTTCACCTTCTAAAATCGTGATAGAAAGCAGAGCATTTCCAGCCGAAAGCTGTTGGTTAAGGTCATTGAGCGATTGCTGCACGAAATGCCAATGTCGAGAACTATAATGTGGGTCAGCCATGACCGAAGGCTCCCAAACGTAAAGCATCAAAAATGACTCTCCATCTTCGATGGCAGCTTTGAGAGGTGCGTGGTCGCTTAAACGTAAGTCTCTTTTAAACCAAACGATATTCATTCAAACAAAACACGCTATCTAAGTTTTTGTTGGCAGAATTGTGTAAAATTTTATTACTATCTCTTTTGATTTTTTATAATTATTCTTTGAATTTATTGTATAATTTTTTTAAAAGGCAATTTTAGCACATATTTCACGTATTTTTGTGCCTACATACAATTTTAATAATGAAAAAAGTAACGGTTATACTATTTTTGCTGTCGATAAATTTTTCGGTTTTTTCACAATTTGCAAGCAATAATTTACCCGAAGAAGATTATTGGGAAACTCAACTCACGCCAATGGTCGAGGTAAATGATATGCTTCGCCATATTTACAGCGACCCCTTCAAAGAAACCTTTATCAATGCCATTCCTGCGGGTTATCCGATGAAAAAAGAAGTAAACATCAATTCTTTTTACGGATTTCGTAGCCACCCTGTGCATAAAGTTTCGCTGTTTCATCGTGGCATTGACTTGAAAGGTGCAACGGGCGAAAAAGCAATTGCCACAGGCGATGGTGAAGTAATTGAGGTAGGTTTTAAAGTTGATTTAGGAAATTACATTAAAATCAAACATTGCTACGGTTTTGAGTCAATTTATGGCCATTTGAATAAGATTTCTGTCAAAAAAGGGCAGCACGTAAAGCGAATGCAAGTAATTGGAGAAGTGGGTGCAACGGGTACGGTAACTGGGCCGCATTTGCATTATACTTTGAAGAAAAACAATCAATACATCGACCCGTTTGATTTTTTGTTTATGAATTTTGAACGACCGACCGTTGGTTTCGGCTCCGCTCAACCAACTAAATAAACCTTTCTGAGATGGCTCAAGCATAGTCAATCACGGTGCCTGAGCGTAGTCGAAGGCCGCATTGATTACCTCATGGATACGTTTACGAATCTTCAAAGTATTGATTTTATTATTGGCTGAACTTTGATAAACTCGGTTTGAAAGAAAAATAAAGATTAAATCTCGTTCGGGGTCAACCCAAACCGCCGTTCCTGTAAAGCCAGTATGACCAAAAGTTTTGAGCGAAGCATCAATCGCAATAACTGGTTTATCATCTCCTGCTTCGGGTTTGTCCCAACCAAGTCCTCGATGGCTGCGTTGGGTGTAATCTCGGGCAAAATGTGGAACAGTAGTCGGAAACAAAATCTGACGACCGCCATAATAGCCTTT
>JBKBSS010000388.1:0-2621 GCA_046291385.1 Emticicia sp.
GATTTTGTTGGGATTGTCAATATCGAATCATCGGGAATATAAATCGTAATTAGCTGATAATTAAGGGGTAAGAACGCATTTGTGGTATGAACCAGCACTTCTACCAACGCCAAGGCTCGTGTGCCAGCCGTGTAAAGTACGGCATCGCCTTTGCGATTCCACCGCCCACCATGAATTTTTGCACCTGTTCCCGATAAGTCGGTGGCGTATTTTGCTGAAGATAATCTAAAAACTTCCATTAAGCCAAAATTCCGTGTTCAATTCTGCCGATTTCGTCCAGAACCATCTCAAAACCGAAGTTTGTATCAAGTATTTCGAGAGGAGTTTTTGAACCCAAGAAAGGATTTGGATGACGCATCCAACCTTTAAAACGCTCCAAATCTCCCCAAACTTCGTTGCCTCGTTCATACAGTTTTGCTAACTGGATTGCTTTTTCGGAAGCATTTTTTTCTAATTTTTTATTATCTGGGTAACGTTGAAGGGTTCTCTCCGAAAGATTGATGATAATAGCCAGTTCTTTTCCCGAAAACGATAACTGTTTTGCCATTTTCACGACCGCATTTTTCGGAATTCCTGTGCGAGCCAATTCAATCAAATCTGATTGATTTCTGATTGCTTGATTAAATAGTAAAAACATAGTTTCTGACATTTGTCATAAACTAAACGAATATTGTCGTAAATTTCAAATTTTAAAATCTATTCTTTTGTCATCAATGCCTCAATATCTTCAATTTCAAGCGGAATATTGGCCATGAGGTCTTCATTGCCATTTTCGGTAATTAAAATATCATTTTCGAGTCGGATACCCAATTTTTCTTCGGGAATGTAAATACCAGGTTCGCAAGTGAAAATCATTCCTGCCTTAAAAACTTCATACCGATTGCCCACATCATGCACATCAAGCCCCAAATGATGAGAAATTCCATGCGGAAAATATTTTTTATAAAGTGGTGTGTCTTCGGTTTGGTTATCAACTTCATTTTGCTTCAATAAACCGAGTTTTACCAACTCAAATTCCATGATTTTGCCGACTTCTTTTCTCAAATTCTCCATTGTATTGCCTACAACGAGCATCTTTTTTGCGGCTTTCATTACATTCAAAACAGCTGCGTAAACCTGTTTTTGTCGCTCAGTAAACTTGCCATTTACGGGCAAACAACGAGTTATATCGGCATTATAATTGGCATATTCTGCTCCAAAATCCATCAAAATTACATCACCATCCTCGCATTGATTATTGTTTGTGACGTAATGCAACACACACGCACTTTCGCCCGAAGCCATGATAGGAGCAAAGGCGTGTCCACGTGAGCGATTCTTCAAAAACTCGTGCGTAAGTTCGGCTTCCAACTCAAATTCTGCTGTGTTAGGCTTTAAAAATTTTGCCATTCTTACAAAGCCTTTTCCTGTAATTTCGATGGCTTTTTTTATCAATTCAATCTCAATTGGCTGTTTTATCACTCGTAATTGGTGCATCAAGGGAGCGAGACGCTCGATTCGGTGAAGCGGAAATTTATGTTTAAATTCGGTAATAAATCTTCGTTCACGGGTTTCAAAATTCCATTCTCCGCCATCGTGTTCGTTGAGATTTAAGTAAACTTGGTCGGCCAAGAAAATGAGTTTTCGTAGAATTGTTTCAAAATTGCTCGTCCAAATTACTTTTTCAATGCCCGAAATTTCGGTTGCTTGTTTTTTAGAAAGTTTTTCGCCTTCCCAAATTTTTATGTGTTCGCTGGTTTCACGCACCAATAAAATCTCTCTAAATTTTTCGTCGGGAAAGTCAGGGAACAAAATCAAAATAGTTTCTTCTTGGTCGATACCCGAAAGGTAGAAAATATCGTTATTCTGACGGAACCCAAAAGTGCCATCGGCGTTGGTCGGCAAAACATCATTCGACTGAACAATTACCATCGAATTAGGCTTGAGAAGGCTTCTTAGTCTTTCTCGATTTGAAATAAACAGTTGCGAATCAATTTTTTCGTAACGCATTTTCGTTTTTTAAGTAGAAATTTTAGAATATTTGCGAAATTATAAATTATCAAACACGAATGATTCGATTCAGCCAAGTTTTCTCATTTTTTATTTTCTTTTTTTCGGTTGTTTTTCAAGCAGAAGCCCAACAGGCCAAATATTGGATTATGTTTACTGATAAAGATATTTATTCTAAACCTGCTATTTCGGAAAAATGTAAAGAAAATAGGAGAGTTTTGGGCTTGCAAGAAAATCAATTTTCGGATTTGCCAGTTTCAGAACTTTATGTAAAAAATTTACAAAATATTGATATTCAATTGCTTACGAAATCAAAATGGTTGAATGCTGTTTCTGCAAATTTATCTGAACAACAAATTGAAAAAATAAAAAGTCTCAGTTTTGTTAAAGAAATCATTCCGATTGAAAGTAGGTTTATACTTTCAAATTTAAAGTCAAAAAAACATACATATATAAACGCTGGCAGGGTTCAAAACTCTGCCAGCGTTGGACGTTTCCACGATGACGATTTACGTGTAGATTTTGTGATGAAACAAATAGGTATCGAACATTTTTTGGAGGCTGGTTTGAATGGCAAAGGCGTAAATATCGGTGTGATTGATGCAGGATTTTACGGTGCAAACGATACCCAA
>JBKBSS010000389.1:0-2581 GCA_046291385.1 Emticicia sp.
AGAAACTTTTAGTCTAAAACTTAGCCAAGCTCAAGGCGATTGGTTAGTTGAAATGCTGGATAAAATCTCTACAAAAAACAAAAAAGTTTATACTTTCCAAGAAATCAAAGCCGACTACGAAGCTGCTGGTTTTGAAGATTTTGAGTTGTTTTTTTATAATAAACCTGTTAATGTATTGCGTGATTATGGATTATTGGGATTGTAGAAGATTTTAAGCAGCAATTTGCAAATTCAAGTTTGTTGCTTTTCGCAATAACACAACTAAATCTTCGGATAGTTTTTTCTTTAGTTCTTGGTATTGTTCAATCATAAAACTGTTAGGCTCATCAAGATTTTGATGACGCAAAACAGCTTGTTCAATACTTTTTATTCGCTCAATTGTATAGAAAATTTCAATTTCTACTTCGTCTATAATTTCCATAATTAATTGATTTCTAATTCAATAAAACTTTTGTAAAATCCCGTAGGGATTAAATATTGGTAGAAACAAGCAAAACCACTAAAATAATTCATGCCGTAGGTATGAGACATTCGACAAAGTGGTTTAGAAGTTAAAGGTTTTTTTTAGTAATCAGTAATTATTTAAGTAAAGAGTATTTTCAGCCAAATTGGTTAAAGACAAACAATTTTTTTGAACGATTATGGTCATTTATGAGTTAAATTTATAAAATACTTTTGATTTTACAATATGTCGCAACAAAATACTAACGAAACTTCACCCTCTGGCAAAATCTTCGATTTGGATATTCTGAAACGACTTTTCCAATTTATTAAGCCTTATAATGTTAAGTTTTATAGTTTGGTGCTGACAATTATGCTCGGTGCTACCTTAGCTCCTGCCCTACCTTTATTGATTCGTCAGACGATTGATGGCCCAGTTTCGGCGGGCAATTATACTGGTCTTGCCAAAATGATGGCCATTATGATTGGTCTTTTGGTCGTACAATCGCTGATACAATTCACCAATACTTATTTAGCTGGTTGGCTCGGACAAAATATCATTCGTGATATTCGGGTGCAGCTTTACCACAAAATTCTTCATCTACGCCTGAAGTTCTTCGATGATACTCCGATTGGCCGACTCGTTACTCGTACAATTTCGGATATTGAAACATTGGCCGATGTTTTTAGCGATGGCATTGCGGCCATTGCGGGCGATATTTTGCAGTTAGTTCTCATTATTTCGGTGATGTTTTATACCGATTGGAGACTTTCGTTGATTAGTCTTTGTACGATTCCGTTTATGTTGGTCAGTACGTATGTTTTCAAGGAAAAAGTAAAAAAATCATTCAACGAAGTGCGTAATGCAGTTTCAAGCCTCAATTCTTTTGTGCAGGAACATATTACAGGAATGAGTATCGTGCAGATTTTTAATTCTGAAAAAATAGAGTTTGATAAATTCCACGCCATCAATACAAAACACCGAGACGAAAATATTAAGTCAATCATGTATTACTCAATCTATTATCCAGTTGCCGAAGTAATCGCAGCTTTGGGTACGGGTTTGGTTGTATGGTTTGGGGCAAAACAAATGCTCAATGCCGAGGTGACTTATGGTACGGTTACGGCGTTTATTATGTTTATCAATATTTTCTTTCGCCCAATCCGAATGATAGCTGATAGAATGAATACGCTCCAAATGGGTATTGTGAGTACGGATAGAATCTTAAAATTACTGGATAGCGATGATTATACGGCCAATGACGGTGCTAAAAAAGCCAATCTGAAAGGTGAAGTCGAGTTTAAAAATGTTTGGTTTGCCTACAATGATGAAAATTGGGTTTTGAAAGATATTTCATTCAATGTAAATCATGGCGAAACCGTTGCGTTTGTGGGTGCAACTGGTGCAGGAAAATCTTCGATAATTAATTTATTATCAAGGTTTTATGACATAAATAAAGGTACTATTCTGATTGACAATCAGGACGTAAAACAATATGAATTACGCAGTTTACGTGAACAAATCGGAGTAGTTTTGCAGGATGTATTTTTATTTTCTGACACCATTGAAAATAACATTACGTTGGGCGATAGCAGTATTTCGAGAGAAAAAATCGTGGAAGCAGCCAAACTCGTAGGCGTACATGATTTTATTATGCAGCTACCAAACGATTACGATTATAACGTACAAGAGCGTGGAGCAACACTTTCGGTTGGGCAACGCCAATTGATTTCGTTTGTGCGTGCAATGGTTCACGACCCAAAAATTATCATTCTTGATGAAGCAACTTCATCGGTCGATACTGAAACCGAAGAACTGATTCAGAATGCGATTGATAAACTCATGCGTGGACGTACTTCAATCGTAATTGCTCACCGACTAAGTACAATTCAGAAAGCCAACAAAATCATCGTTCTCGACAAAGGGCAAATCATGGAAGAAGGCAGCCACGAAGAATTGTTGAAACTTGATGGTTTCTATGCAAATCTTTATAATATGCAGTATAAAGAGGTTTTGGTTTAAAAGCATAATTTGTATATTTTTGATTATTATTTAGTCCATAATCAAAAATATATGAAATCTATTTACACCGCTTTTTTTACTTGTGTCCTTTCTTACACCGTATTTGCTCAGAGTTGG
>JBKBSS010000390.1:0-2581 GCA_046291385.1 Emticicia sp.
TTGCCGCCAATCTCGGCGACCCTATGCTCATTATGCTGGTTTGGTTTTTGGTGAGTTTATATGCTTTCTTGGGCGTACTTTGCACGATTGAGTTGGGCGTTTCTGTTCCTCGAGCGGGTGCCTGGTATGTCTATGCACGTCGAGCTTTCGGCGATTATGTGGGCTTCGTAACTGGCATCACGAGTTGGCTCGGAACTGTGGCGGCTTTGGGTTTTGGAGCATACACCATGAGCGAATATATTGCTCTCGTTTGGCCTGATACCGAACCAATCATTCGCTGGATGGCAATCGGAATTCTTATCGTTCTAATGGGTTTTCACTGGCTTGGCACGAAATCAGCGGGAAAATCGCAGGAAATTATGTCATTTCTGAAAGCAATTGGGCTTTTTGCGTTCATTGCGATGTGCTTTATTTATGGCAAAGATGTCAGCACAGACGATTTAGTAGCCACCACTCAACGAGTTGCTCAACCTGCTTTGTTGACTGGACTAATCATTGCTTTCCAACAAGTTTTTTATGCTTTTGATGGCTGGCATACGGCGGCTTATTTTACCGAAGAAAACACCGACCCCGCAAAAAATCTACCCAAATCAATGATTAGTGGGGTTTTGGTTGTGATTGCGATTTATTTATTGGTCAATTTGGCGATTCTCTACATTATGCCGATTGAAACTTTGGCAACATCAAAATTGGCAGCGGCTGATGCTATCAGAATGATTTTTGGCGAAAAATCAGGCAAAATCATCACCTTTTTCTTGATGGTTTCGATTCTCGGAATGCTCAATGCCCAAATCATGTTTGCTCCGAGAGTTATTTATTCGATGAGTAAAGATGGACTTTTCTTTAAACTTGCCCAAAAAGTAAACAGTGGCGGAACGCCTGCTTTTGCAATGCCACTCACAGGAATTTGCTCTATTTTGTTGATAATCAGTGGAAAAGAAACCTGCGAACGCCTTTCAGATATTGCAGTTTTCTTTTTTGTAATGACTTACGTCGCAGGATTTGCATCGGTGATTATGCTTCGCCGAAAAGAGCCAAATTTGCCCCGACCTTATAAAGTTATTGGCTATCCTTATATTCCTTTTATATTAATTATTATCTCAATTATGTTTCTCGTCGGAGCGGTTTATTCCGACATCAACAGCAGTATGTATGCCCTTATTTTCTTGGTTTTGAGTTATCCGCTATTTTTGATGACCAAAAGAATTAACCTCTAAAACCTTGATTTAAAGTCAAATTGACTGTTTTTATGTTCAATTTAGAAAATTACTAACGCATTTTTTTAATTCTTTAGTAAATACTACAATCTTTGCAAAAACTTTAACCTATGACACGAAAATATGCACTTTTAGCAGTGGGCGAATTGCTGGCTGACTTTATTGGAATGGAAATTACGGAAGATATTTCGACAGCCGAGAGATTTCAACGTTTTCAGGGCGGAAGTCCCTCAAATTTAGCTGCCAATATGGCTCGTTTGGGCAATCATACTGCTATTGTTTCGTGCGTAGGTGATGATAATTTAGGAAAATATTTAATAGAAAAAGTCCGTGAAACGGGTGTTGATATAAGTCACGTAGCGGTTGATAAACAAGAGCCGTCGAGTATTGTAGTTGTGGCACGCTCGAAAAGTACACCCGATTTTATTGCTTATCGAACCGCCGACCGCATGATTCGACCAAAGCATATTTCGGATGAATTATTGAGTCAAAGTGCCATTTTTCATACAACTTGTTTTGCTTTGAGCCAAAATCCCGCTCAAAAAACAATCGTTGATGCTGCCGAACGTGCCGCTCAATTGGGCTGCCAGTTGAGTATTGATTTGAATTATGCCCCAACAATTTGGCCTGACCGAGCAGAAGCCATGCAAATAATTGAGGCGTACATCAAACACGGAGCTTTGACAAAAATGAGTGAAGACGATGCCGAACGTTTGTACGGCAGAGTTATTGAACCCGAAGAAGCCATTGCCGATTTGCACCGCATGGGAGCATCGGTAGTTTGTTTTACGATGGGCGGCCGAGGAAGCATTATTTCTTACGAAAATGGCAATAAAAAGTTTGAAATGGCCGCTCGAAAAATTGACGTAGTAGATGCCACAGGTGCGGGAGATTCGTACTGGTCAGGCTTCTTGACAGCATTTCTGGAAGGAAAAGACATTGAAACTTGTGCAAAAGCGGGTGTAAACATTGCAGTTTTGAAGCTAACAACAATGGGGCCCCTACCTGCAAAAGTTAGCAGAGCAATTTTGTACACCCCTAACACCCCCAACCCCTAAAGGGGAGTAAAACTATAGCTCCCCTTTAGGGGCGGGGGGGGATTGGGGGTAAACAATATCCATCCCTAAAGGAGATTGTAATACTATTTGAAACTTATTTTTAGCTCCCCTTTAGGGGCGGGGGGGTAACGACAAAATGAAACATTTTATCTCTCTGCACGATGTTGATAATGTGCAAGAATTAGTACAAGAAGGTATCAGACAAAAAGCAAATCGTTTTGCAGACCAAGCACTCGGAAAAAACAAAACCATTGGTTTACTTTTTTTCAATCAAAGTCTTCGCACACGTCTAAGCACACAAAAAGC
>JBKBSS010000391.1:0-2566 GCA_046291385.1 Emticicia sp.
GAAGACCCATTGGCAGAAGAAATTTTGAAAGGAGAGGTTCAAGAAGGCGATACTATTGTGGTTGATTACAGCGGCGAAGGTGAAACACTTTCGTTTGGCCGCACCAACAAAGAAGAGTCAATCGAAAATAATCAGTAACACAAGATTTTATCTGGTGAATAGCAAAAAGCACGGCAATCTGTCGTGCTTTTTTGCTATTTTTGCACCATGATTCTTGACTACGTTAAATATTTACTAAAAGCAAAAGACGAACATTCGTTGCATTCTCCTTTTGTATTTGAGTTTTATACCAAAGTTTTAAAAGATAAAACGCATTGTGCCGAATATGATGAAATTGAGAATTTAAGAAAACAACTTTTGAGTGATAAACGTATCATAAATATTACGGATTTTGGAGCAGGTGCAAAAACTAACAAAAGTATTCAACGAACGGTTGGAGATATTACTCAAAAGTCACTTAAAAAGCCAAGTTTAGCCCAGTTGTTTTTTAGAATTATTAAGTTTTATAAACATAAAAATATCTTAGATTTAGGTACTTCTCTGGGGCTTACGACTGCTTATTTGGGCATAGTAGATGAAAATATTGAAGTGAATAGTTTTGAAGGTTGTGCTGAAACTGCCAAAATAGCACAAGAAAATTTTGATAAACTTTCGTTGAAAAATATTGAAATCATTGTCGGAAATATTGACGAAACTTTACCCGAAAAATTACAAAAAACAGCACAATTAGATTTTGTATTCTTCGATGCCAATCACCGTTATGAACCAACGATGCGTTATTTTGAGCAATGCTTAACCAAAGCCCACGATGAAAGTTGTTTTATTTTTGATGATATTTATTGGTCAGAAGAAATGAAACAGGCTTGGCAAAGCATTCAAAACCACGAATCAGTAAGGGTGAGCATTGATTTATTTTGGGTTGGAATCGTGTTTTTTAGAAAGAAGCAGCCCAAGCAACATTTCGTTTTAAAATTTTGATTTTTATTTAGAATTATTCCAAACTTAAAAGAATACTTGTTTGTTATTCTATGGAACACTGTGGAGCAATTCTCCAGAATCGTTTTAGGGAAAAATAAAAGCATAAAGCGATTGGGTGACATTTCAGTTACCAAAATCGTAAATCTACAATAAAGAAATTATGTCAATATTAGATATTAATAAAATCCGTAAAGATTTTCCAATTCTTGATGAAAAAGTAAATGGCCGAGATTTAGTATATTTCGATAACGCCGCCACAACCCAAAAACCTTTGGTTGTGATTGATGCTTTGTCAAGCTATTATGGTCATTATAATGCCAATATTCACCGTGGTATTCACTTTTTGGCCGAAAAAGCAACTTCCGCTTTTGAAGAATCTCGCACAGCTATTCAAAAGTTTTTGAATGCAGCTCATAAAGAAGAAATCATTTTAACGTATGGCACAACCGATGGAATTAATTTAGTCGCTCAAACTTACGGACGTAAATTTCTGAAAGAAGGCGATGAAATTATCATTTCAACTTTAGAGCATCATTCCAATATTGTGCCGTGGCAAATGCTTTGTGAAGAAAAAGGTTGTGTTTTGAGAATAATTCCGATTGATGATAATGGCGATTTGATTTTGGAAGAATACGAAAAAATGCTTTCAGAAAAGACAAAATTTGTTTCGGTCGTTCACGTTTCCAATGCTTTGGGAACAATCAATGATATAAAATTTATTATTGATAAAGCTCACGCAGTAGGAGCGAAGGTTTTGATTGATGGAGCTCAAGCATCATCACACATTACGATTGATGTTCAGGCGTTGGATGCTGATTTTTACGCTTTTTCGGCACATAAAATCTTTGGTCCAACTGGAATGGGCGTACTTTATGGAAAATCAGATATTCTGAATGCCATGCCGCCTTATCGTGGAGGTGGAGAAATGATTAAGGAAGTTACTTTCGAGAAAACTACTTATAACGAACTTCCGTATAAATTTGAAGCAGGAACACCTAATATTGCTGATGTGGTAGCGGTAAAATTTGCGATAGATTATATCAATGATTTGGGAAAAGAAAACATTGCTGCTTACGAAGATGAGCTTCTAAAATATGCCACCGAGCAACTTTCTGAAATCGGTGGATTGCGAATTGTTGGCCAAGCAAAAGAGAAAGTTTCGGTAGTTTCGTTTGTCTTAGATGGCATTCACCCGCAAGATGTGGGCGTAATTCTTGACCAACAAGGCATAGCCATTCGCACAGGACACCACTGTACGCAACCATTAATGAATCGTCTGGGGCTTCCCGGAACTTCAAGAGCCTCATTCGCTGTTTATAACACAACCGCCGAAATTGACAAATTAGTAGCAGGAATACATAAAGTAAAGAAAATGGTACTTTAAAATTGATAAAATTATGATTACCAAAACGCAATTACTTGAATCAATAGATAATCTTCCCGAAGAATTTGAAAGAGAAGATGTTATTGAAAGACTTATTATAATTGATAAGTATAATAAAGGCATCAGTCAAATCAATGAAGGTAAAACAATGCCAATTAGTCAGTTTAAAAAAGAATTTGAAGCATGGCGATTGTCGAGATAAGT
>JBKBSS010000392.1:0-2559 GCA_046291385.1 Emticicia sp.
TTCCAACATTTCAAATTGTGCTAATCTTAAAGCCATCACAAAAGATTTTTGTTGTCCCTGCGAACCAAATTTTTTGACAGGATAACGGTCGATTTCAAAAACATAATCATCTTTATGAATACCTTTCGTGGTGCGTTGGGCTTTTACATCAGTTTGCCTATTTAGTCGAAATTCTTTCACAAAATCGCCGCTTGCCACTTCTGACTCGTAGATAATTTCTACTTCCTCACGCCCTTCGCCGAGGATTTGATAATGTTTCTTAAAAATCGGCAAAAATTTTTCGATAAAGTTTTTTCGCTGCTCAAAAATCCTAATAGCAAGTTTCACCAGAGGGTCGGAATATGTATCAAGCAAATCTTGGTCAAGGAGATTTCGCTCAAAGAAGATTTTCAGTAAGCTATTTCGTTGGTCCAAAAGTTTATTATAATGTTGATAATCAATCAGATAGTCATTATCCATCTGCGAAAGAACCCCATCAAAAAAACGTCTTCTTCCTTCGCTTCCTTCTTTTATCAATTCAGTATCATCGGGAGCAATCAACACCACGGGAAATTGCCCGATGTGGTCGGCAAGGCGTTCGTAGGGCTTTTTGTCGTGCATCAAAACCTTTCTTTGTCCACGCTGAATCGAGCAGGTAATCTGATGTTTTTTTTCACCTTTCCTAAAGACCCCATCAATCATCATCACATCAGCATCATGGTTGATATTGAGAGCATCTTGACTATGAATGGCACTTTTACTCAAAGCCAAAAAATAAACAGCATCAAGCAAATTGGTTTTACCGCTGCCATTTTCGCCCACAATACAATTAACTTGACTCGAAAACGTAAAGTTTGCCTCTTCGTAATTTTTAAAATTTGAAAGATAAATTTTTTCTAAAAACATTATCAATGGTTTTAACAACTTTGAAATCGGACTGCCGACATAGTTGTTCTACAAAATAGACCTAAATTTAGGCATTTTTCACTAAATTTTAGTTTATTTGTAGCTTTAACACTTACTTAACCTATTAAATGTTCTGATGAATAAAAACTCACTCCTTTATTTCATTGCTGCCGTTGCTGCAACTGGTGGTTTACTTTTTGGCTTTGATACTGGCGTTATCAATGTTGCTTTGCCCCAACTTCGTGCAAAGTTCAACCCAAGCCCCGAAACCGAAGGCTTCATTGTAAGTGCAGTTTTGTTTGGCGGAATGGCTGGGCCATTTATCAGCGGGCCTTTGACCGATATTTTAGGTCGTAAAAAAATCAATATCATTGCTTCATTTGTTTTTGTTGTTGGCTCAATCATTACCGCCATTGCTCCATCGGTAGCGTTTTTAATTATTGGACGTTTGTTTTTAGGTTTGGCAATCGGAATTGTGGCTTCAACCGTGCCGCTTTACTTGGCAGAAATCGCTCCGACCGATAAAAGAGGCAAACTCGTAACGTTCTTTCAATTGGCTATTACGCTCGGAATTTTGCTTTCTTATGTTGTGGGTTATTTCTTTGCCGACCAAGAAGACGGTTGGAGAAGTATGTTTTGGACGGGCTTTATTCCTGCCGCAATTTTGATGGTCGGAATGTTTTTTGTGCCAGAAAGTCCACGTTGGTTGATTGGAAAAGGCCGTGATGCCGAAGCCCTCGAAGTGTTGAATCGCTTGCGTGAACCCGAACAAGCATTACTTGAAGTTGCTCAAACTCGACAAATCATCGAAGACGAAAAACACAACAAAGGCGACTGGAGAATGCTGTTTAGTAAGCGTTTACGCATTCCGCTGTTTATTGGAATTGGTATTTTCTTTATTCAACAATTTTCGGGCATCAACGCCATCATTTATTTTTCGACCGATATTTTCAAGAATGTATTTCCTGATGGCAATACGGCTGCACTCGCAACAGTTGGCGTGGGCCTAATCAATGCCGCATCTACGTTTTTGGCAATTATGATTTTGGATAAATTTGGCAGAAAACAAATTCTCTACACAGGACTTATCGGAACAGCCGTTTGTTTGGCAACCGTTGGTTTGGCTTTTTACATGAAGGATTCACTTAGCCCCGAACTACAAAAAATCATGCTTGTGGGTGGAGTTTATGTTTATATTATTTTCTTTGCCATTAGTCTTGGGCCATTGGGTTGGTTATTGATTTCGGAGATTTACCCACTCAAAATCAGAGGTTTTGCTTCGAGTATGGGAAGTTTCAATCACTGGCTTTTTGATGCTGGTGTAGCTTATTCGTTTCCGATTTTGGCGGCAACATCGCTCGGCACAAATGGCGGAATTTTCGGAATCTACATGACCGTCGTTTTACTCGGTTTGCTCTTCGCCAAATACATTGTTTTTGAAACAAAAGGCATGAGTTTGGAAGAAATCGAAAAACGATATAATTAAAATAAAATCTTTGTAGGACAGGTTTGTAACCTCTCTAAACTTCACTAACAGGTTATAAACCTGTCCTACTTTTAACCTTAAAATAAGGCATAATTCACTTTTGTGGGTTATGCCTTATTTGTTTTTGTAATTGTCGAAGCATAGGAATCTAAAATTTAGGTTTTTCATATTATCTTGCATCAAATACT
>JBKBSS010000393.1:0-2553 GCA_046291385.1 Emticicia sp.
TAGATTACCCAAATCCTGTGGTTGATGTGAAAAAATGGCTAAAATCTTAGAAAACTTTCAGTAATCGACATCAAAAACATCCGCTTGCTGAGCTTTTTATCCATTTATAACATTTAGGTACTTGCATATCATTTTCAAATCATTACATTTGAATCAAAATTTAACCAATTACAAAAAAACGAATTAAAGAAATGAACAAAAGCACACTCATCATCGTTGGTATTTTACTCATTTTCGGGATGTACGGATGTAGCTCTTACAACGGTTTGGTAGGAAAAGACCAAGACGTAAAAAGTAAATGGGCAAACGTACAAACGCAATATCAACGCCGCTCAGACTTGATTCCGAACTTGGTAAATACAGTTAAAGGTGCTGCCGATTTTGAAAAAAGTACGCTTACTGCTGTAATTCAAGCTCGTGCGAGTGCAACAGCCGTAAATATCAAAGCCGACGAATTAACCCCTGCAAATATCCAGAAATTTCAAGCTGCTCAAGACCAACTAAGTGGTGCATTGAGCCGTTTATTGGTTTCGGTTGAAAAATACCCAGATTTGAAAGCAAACCAAAACTTTTTGGAACTACAATCACAGCTCGAAGGCACAGAAAACCGCATCGCAGTTGCCCGTAATGATTTTAATACATCAGTACAAGGCTACAACTCTTCGGCTTTAGCATTCCCGACTGTTATTTTTGCCAAAATTTTCGGTTTTGCTGAAAAAGGGTTCTTCCAAGCGTCTGATTCGGCACAAGCCGCACCATCAGTGAAATTTTAATTGAAGGCAGTACAATATTGAAGATTAAGGATTAGAAATTGATGATTGTTGATTTATTGTAAAAATCATTCTGAAATCCCCAATCATCACTCCTTAATCTTCAATAAAAAACATCTTGGCGATGCTCCAATATCTAAGTTTCATTAAATTTAAACAAAACCATAAAAATGCTTTTGTCAGAAATTGAAAAAGAAAAGGTCATAGCTGCCATCAAGCAAGCAGAACTCAATACTTCGGGCGAAGTAAAGGTTCATATCGAAGAACATTGTTCCGAAGCTGACCCATTTGAGCGAGCAAAACAGATATTCCAATATTTGAGCCTTGATACCACTGCCCAGCGAAACGCCGTGCTATTTTATTTAGCTCACGGCGACCGCAAATTTGCTGTTTTGGGCGATAGTGGTATCGACAAAGTTGTGCCGCCCAATTTCTGGGAAAGCACCCGTGATACACTTCGTATGTATTTTGCTCAAGGCGATTATAGCGGAGGTTTACAAATGGGAATCAAAGAAGCAGGTTTTCAGCTAAAAAAGTATTTTCCTTACCAAAGCAACGACATCAACGAGATTTCGGATGATATTTCGACCGAGCAAATCCCATAGTTCGCTTATCCTGCAAATGTTATATTCACTATCCGCACACATTTAACATTGACTTTGGCTTCAACGAGCCTCAACTAATAACCAATAAAGTGGCTCGTGCCACGCCATCATCTCGATGCTTAACAGAATTTTTATATTTCTTTTTCTTATCCAAAGTTTTGTCTTTGCACAAGATATTCCGCAGAAACCAAATCCACCGAGATTTGTCAATGATTTAGTGGGCGGTCTATTAAGTCAAGGCGAAATTGACCAATTAGAACGAAAACTAAAAGCCTATAATGATTCTACTTCTACGCAAGTAGCCATTGTAATCGTGAAAAGTGTTCAGCCTTACGACATCAGCGAATATGCCATAAAACTCGGCCGTGAATGGGGAATTGGTCAAAAAGATAAAAACAACGGTGTTGTATTTTTATGGGCCCCAGGCGATAGAAAAATATTTATTGCCACAGGCTACGGTGCAGAAGGTGGTCTGACGGATGCTTACAGCAAACGAATTATCGAGCAGGTTGTAAAGCCAAATTTCAAGCAATTACGCTATTATCAGGGTCTTGATGAGGGTACGAGTAGTATTTTTAAATATTTATCGGGTGAATTTGATGCAGAACCTACCGAAGAAGGCGATTTGGGTGATGCCATTTTTGCGATTATTTTCTTTATTATCATAATTCTAATCATCTTGTATGTGATGGGTAAAATTAGCGGCGGTAAAGGTGGCGGAAATCGTGGCGGTGGATTTGTGCCTTATACAACTTATACTGGTTGGGGAACATCATCGGGTGGCTGGTCAGGCGGTGGTGAAAGTAGTGGCGGCGGTGGTTTTGACTTCGGAGGAGGTAGCTTCGGTGGCGGTGGTGCTGGCGGAGATTATTAACTCATGTTACTTACGCAAAATAGCGTTGAAAGCGTTAAATTGGGGTGACTTTGTTCAACCACTTCGTGGTTGGGGCAGAATTTGTGCCATTTTTCCCGAATTTTATTCGGGGCTATTCAAGTTGAAGCCCTTCGGGCTTGAGTGCGTAAAATGAATTATTAAGATAGTTTTGAATGATATAAATTAAAAAGAGAGCCTTTTTTGGAAGGCTCTCTTTTTAATGTTAAAGCATTGATTATTAGCTTGTTGACGTGAATTTGGGAGTAAAATTTGTATAGATTTACTCCTACGGAATGTTTTTTTC
>JBKBSS010000394.1:0-2528 GCA_046291385.1 Emticicia sp.
GAGTTTTTGATAGGCAGCATTTCCGCCAAAACGACGGTCGATTTGGTAATGGTCGGTAAAATGATAGCCGTGATACGAGCTACGCATTGTGCCACCCTCATTGCTTTGGTGGGTGTTGTTTTCGATAATTGGCGTTAACCAGAGAGCCGTTACGCCCAATTCATTAAAATAATCAAGATGGTCGATGATACCTTGTAAATCTCCACCATGACGCAACCACGGACTTTTTCGGTCGGCTTGCGTATCATACATATCATCAAATTTATCATTCGACTCATCGCCATTGGCAAAGCGGTCGGGCATCAATAAATAGACAACATCGGCTTGCGTAACGGGTTTTGGTTTGGCCGTGCGAGTGTGTAGTTTGTAATTGAGGGTCGAAGATTCAGAACCGTTGGAGAAAATCAGTTGAAGATTGCCAGCTTTTGCTATCTTTGAAATATCCAAATCAACAAAAATATAATTTGGGTTTTCAACTGTTTGTGTTTTCTTTAGTTTTACGCCATTATAAGGCTTTAAACTAACTTTTGCAGTGCCGATGTTTTTGCCATAAACCAATATTTGCAGGCTTGGGTTTTTCATGCCAACCCACCAATTAGTTGGGTTAATTCGCTGAATATCAGGTTTTTGGGCAAAAGAAATGGTTACGAGTCCTAATTGTACAAAAACAAGAAGGAGTAAGCGTTTTGTAATTTTCATTAGTGTTAAAGTATTCGTTTCAACGGCAAAATAACACAAACAAACTATTTTTTCATAAAAAAATACTGTTTAGATTTGAAACTAACTTTAACCTTACACAAAATGAATAAAATAATTGCGATTGTCTTTTTGGCAATAAGCCATTTTGCAGTAGCTCAAAAATCAATAGAAATGACCAAAGAAAAATCTAACTTACCTAAAACTGACAAATTAGTAGTTTACCAAATTTACACCCGCCTTTTCGGAAACCTAAAAACAACCAATAAGTTTTATGGCTCAATCGAAGAAAATGGTTGCGGGAAATTTAATGACATCAATGATAAAGCTCTACTCGAACTCAAAAAATTTGGCGTTTCGCACGTGTGGTTTACGGGTGTGATTGAACACGCAACCATGACCGATTATTCAAAGTCAGGTATTCCGCAAGATAATCCGTTGGTTGTGAAAGGAATTGCGGGTTCGCCTTATGCTATCAAAGATTATTATGATGTTGACCCCGATTTGGCGGTTGATGTGAAAAATAGAATGAAAGAATTTGAAGCACTGGTGAAGCGTAGCCACTCAAATGGCTTGAAAGTAATCATTGATTGCGTGCCGAATCACGTAGCAAGAAGTTATCATTCTGACAAAAAACCAAAAGGAATCAAAGATTTTGGCGAAGATGATGATAAAACCAAAACCTTCGAGGCAAATAATAATTTTTACTACATAAAAGACCAAATGTTTGTTGTGCCAAGTGAGGTAAATCCGCCTGTGGTGCCAAAAGAAAATTACACCGAAATTCCAGCAAAAGCTACTGGAAATGATGTTTTTTCGGCAAAACCGAGTATTAACGATTGGTTTGAGACAATTAAATTGAATTATGGCGTAGATTATCTTGACAGCGGAACGCCGCCCGAACGTAATAAGCATTTTACTCCGATTCCAAGCACTTGGCTCAAAATGCGTGATATTTTGACTTATTGGACGAAAAAAGGCGTTGATGGTTTTCGTTGTGATATGGCCGAAATGGTGCCATTTGAATTTTGGGGCTGGGTGATTCCCGAAATCAAGAAAGTAAATCCAGAAGTTATTTTTATTGCTGAAATCTATAATCCGCAAACTTATAAGCAATATCTTTTTGAAGGAAAATTCGACTACTTGTACGATAAAGTTGGTCTTTATGATGCACTTCGCCGATTGATGGAAGGTCACGGAAACGCCAACGATATTTCTCGTGTTTGGCAAAACGAATCGGGCGATTTTTCTAACCGAATGCTTCGTTTCTTAGAAAACCATGATGAACAACGCATTGCTTCAAAATATTTTGCCAACGACCCTTACAAAGCTATTCCTTCGATGGTTGTGAGTGCTGCTTTGCATACGGGGCCTGTAATGCTCTACTTTGGACAAGAAGTTGGCGTAAAACCAACCTTTGCCGAGGGTTTCAGCGGAGAAGATGGCCGCACGACGATGTTTGATTATTGGGGAGTACCCGAATTTCAGAACTGGGTAAATAATCATCAATATGATGGCGAAAAATTATCGTTAGAACAGAAGTCTCTACGAAAAATTTATGCCGCAATATTGAAATTTACGACCGAAAATGAAGCTGTAAAAGACGGAAAATTCTACGATTTACAATACGTAAACGGCAATGGACAAACTGTAAATTATAACGACCAAAAAATATATAGCTTTCTAAGATTTACGGAAAATCAACGATTATTGTTTATTTGCAATTTTGACTTGGAAAAATCATACGATACGGGTGTTTTTGTTCCGCAAGGGGCTTGGGAAATGATGAAAATAAACATCAATGAATCGGTGAGTTATTCGGTAAAAGCGGT
>JBKBSS010000395.1:0-2526 GCA_046291385.1 Emticicia sp.
GTTGTATCTTTTCGAGTTAAATCGGTTGAAAATTCTGTCCAAGTTTTGCCTAAATCCGTTGTTTTCAAAACCACATTTCCTGCATGATAATAGGCTTTTTCACGTTTTGAATAAATTATCGGAGCATTCCAATTGAAACGGTACTTCATTTCTTTGGCTTTCAAGGCTTGGTACTGAATCGGGGTTGTCATCACGCCTTTTCCTTCTTTGGTCTGCAAATCCAGCAATTCGATTGTGCCTTGATAACTGCCGCCCATTACGTAGCGAGGAGCGTCAGGGTCAAACGCCAAGAATGCACTTTCGCCACCTGCCGAGTATTCCCAGTCACGCTCACGGATACCGCCGCCATTGGTTACTCGGCTCGGAATCATGACCGAAGTATTATCTTGCTGACCGCCATAAATTCTGTACGGAAACAAATTATCGGCATTGATTCGGTACATTTGAGCAGTAGGCAGTTGATTTTGTGGAGAGAAAGTCTGACCAGCATTGAACGAAACCGCCGCTCCGCCATCATTTCCCAAAACCATATTTTTCCCATCTTTCGGGTTCATCCATAAATCGTGGTGGTCGCCGTGCGTTCCACCAAAAACACGACTGAAAGTTTTGCCACCATCAATAGATTTGAGGGCGGGAGAATTGAGTACATAAACAATGTTTTCGTTGGTTGGGTCGGCAAAAATTTCAATGTAATACCACGCACGCTGAACCGTTCGGTGGTCTTTGCTTACACGAGTCCAAGATTTTCCTGCATCATCAGAGCGGAAAACGCCACCTTGTTCTTTTTCGGTATCAGATTCAATGACCGCAAAAACTCGGTTCGGATTTGCTCTCGAAACTACGATTCCCATTTTGCCCAATTCTTTTGGCAAACCTTTGTCAAGTTTTGTCCAAGTTTCGCCAGCATCAACCGATTTATACAAACCGCTTCCTTTGCCTCCGCTCACCATTTGCCACGGCAAACGACGGTGGTCCCACATGGCAGCGTACATGATGCGTGGATTGCTCATGTCGATACTCAAATCTGAACAGCCAGTGTTATTATCAACGAAAAGTATCTTTTTCCACGTTTTTCCGCCATCAATTGATTTATAAATCCCACGTTCTTCCGAGGCTCCGTGCAAAGCACCTTGAGCGGCTACGTAAACAATATCAGGGTTTTGCGGGTGAATGCTGATGCGAGAAATATGACGAGTAAGGTCAAGACCCATTTTTGTCCAAGTTTTTCCAGCATCGGTCGATTTATAAACGCCGTCGCCGTAAGAAGTCATCACGCCACGAGGTGCGTGTTCGCCCATGCCTACATACACCACATTCGGGTCAGATTCGGCCACCGAAACTGCTCCAACTGAACCAGTTTTGAAGTAACCATCCGAAATATTTGCCCACGTAAGTCCAGCATCAGTGGTTTTCCAAAGTCCACCACCAGTTGTACCCATGTAGTAAACTTGTGGATTGCCAATTACGCCCGAAACTGCCACCGAACGACCGCCACGGAATGGCCCAATATTTCGCCATTTGAGGGCTTTAAATGTGCTATCGTAGTCGATTTTTGGAGATTTTGGTAAAGCCACAACCGTTGTCGTAGGAGTTGGTGTAGCTTTTGTTTTCTTCTTACTCTGAGCGAATGCTCCGAAAGAAATTGTTATAATCAATAGAAGGATTGATAGTTGTTTCTGCATTTTTAGAAATGGGTTAGTGTTAATGAAGACCATATTTTTCAAAGATAGTAAATATCTTGTTATGCGGACTTACACGATGCTTTTTCAGCGACAAAAAGGGGATTTGAGGGGGCGAAAGTTGTAAGTTTTATAAGTAAATTGTTGATGCAAAAGGTTGCGATAAGTATTATTAAACATTGGCTTATTTGCTTTGATTTCTACAAACTGAATAGATTAATACCGCCAATTTTTTCCATCATTTTCTTGCAATACTTAGTTATTTTGAGTAAAATAAACCTCGCCGCAAATAAATTTTGTTATTGTTTAACGCAATTATCTTCTGTTACGTTGTTCTGCATTTTTTTCTAATCACAGTTCAAATCGGCGGTCTTGCTAAACAGAAAACCTATCAATATTGAACGAAATATTAAGTCTCTTTTTTGACTAATTAGGTGATATTGTAAGATAAAAATACCATTCGTCGATTATGAAAAGTCATTGGTAGAGTTTTTTTTTCTGTGAACTTGCTTAGAAATATTTTGCGTTATGTATAGAAAAGCAAAAATGCAAATTTAATTAATACTACAAATTAATCCCTTGTTTTAGTACATACATACGAGAATAAATATATTAAAACTTCTGTATTCTATTTGTTAAGTGCACAAAGTAAACAAACTCTGACTTTCTTAATCGCTAAATTTTTTTTGAAAATTACAGACATTTTTTAGGGCTACGTTTATCATAGCCATGAAAAAAATCAGAAAGTATAAGAGTTATTGTACAAGTGCTAAATGCCAGTGTTTACGCTTTGTATATTTTACACACAATATGCTCTTCTGCTGTTTTTGTATTTAAAAACCAATAC
>JBKBSS010000396.1:0-2518 GCA_046291385.1 Emticicia sp.
TTTCCGTAAGCAAAAAGTCCGAAACGCAACACCCACGCAACCATACTGATAAGCATTACTTGTTTGATACCGAAACGCTTCAAAAAGAAAGGAATTGCTAAGATAAATAGTGTCTCAGAAATCTGAGAAATTGACATGATAATAGCAGGATATTTTACAGCAATTGAACCTCTATAAATATCAACGTTAGCAAAATCGTGCAAAAATGTATCTCCATAAGCATTCGTTAGCTGCAAAGACGCTCCCAAAAACATCGCAAAAATAAAGAAAATGGCAATTTTTGGGTCTTTAAATAGCTTAAAAGCATTTAAACCCAATATTTCAATAAAACTTCTTTTATCGGGCGAACCAGCCAAAGGCGGGCATTTTGGCAAAGTAAGCGAGTAAATCGCCAACACAATAGCCGAGGCCGCCGCAATATAAAATTGATTCGCCGAAGTTTCGTTGTGCGTCAGACTAATCACCCACAAAGCCACCACAAAACCGACCGTTCCCCAAACCCTAATCGGTGGAAAATCTTTCACGAGGTCGGTCGTGTTATTGTTTTTTAGAATCGAGTAAGCGATTGAATTCGAGAGTGCCAACGTTGGCATATAAAAAATCACGCAGAGCAAAATTGCCCAAAAGAAATCATTCGGATTATCGACTTGTGGAATATAAAGCAAAACTAAAGCACCCAAAAAGTGCAAAATAGCGTAAAGTCTTTCGGCATTGATATATTTATCGGCGATGATTCCTGCCAAAGTCGGCATAAACAACGAAGCAATTCCCATCGTCGAAAAAATAGCTCCAAACTCAGCCCCTGACCAACCTTTATTTTGAAACCAGTACGCTCCAATCGTAATGAGCCAACACGCCCAAATAAAAAACTGGAGAAAATTCATTATAATTAGTCTGTTCTTGATACCCATAATCAAAGGTCTTGGTTTTAGTTTAGGTGATGTTAGTGTAGTAGTCCACGGTCAGCAGACGGCAATTAATAGCCATAAAACATTGACTATCAAGTTTATATATCAAAAATATATACTCAAGTCTATGATGTAAAACAAAACAAAAACGCCATTTTTATGCTAAAGTAAATAAAAAATCTGATTTTTTATTTCTGTTGAATATCAACAAAAGCATTTAGCGATGAAACTGCATCCCCTCTAAATCCACCACGAATAGGATTTATCAACTCGGCTTGTACCGAAGAAGCCAACGCAATATAATGAAAATCAACAATTCGCCCTTCGGTTGGGTCGAAACCTCGCCAACCAGCACCTGGCAAATAAACCTCTACCCAAGCATGAAGTTCGTGGGCTTGAAGCTCACTTCCGTAGCAATAACCGCTCACAAATCGAGCCGCCAAACCCAACGCTTTGCAGGCCGCAATCATCAAAACGGCATAGTCTCGGCAAGTACCTTTTCGAGAAATGAGTGTCGCTTCGGGCGAATTGGCTGCACCTTCGAGGCGTTTTTCGTAGAAAAAATTATATCTGATATATTTTGAAATTCGGGTCAGAAAATCGGTTGTTTTCCAATCAGCTTCGGACGCAATCTGTCGAGCAAACTGGTCAATCAGCGTTGTTACTCCTTCATCAGTCAGATACGGTTGTAATAACTCTAATTCTTTATCGGGGTATTTGAAAGGAAGCATTTCAGCTCCAAACGGAAAATAGATAAAATGAAAAGGATTGACTTCGTTGGAAACCATTTCAACCTTCGCCCGAAAACTCAGTTTCTCAGTTTGTGTATTGAAAAAAGCCACCGATTGGGCATTACCTTCTAAATCAATATTTTTATAAATAATATTCGGAATAGGCTGAATATCAAGCTGATAACTAATAATCTCTTGATTAGGTGAAGCCTTTGGCGTGAGATAAATAGTGTGAGGTGTGAGCGAAACAGGATTTGAGTAGCTGTAATGCAAGGTATGTTCGACGCTTAAAATCATTGGAGTTGTATTTCATTTTTATTGACCATAAACTATTCTTCAACCACTGAGTTACACAAAGTTTTTCACGGAGTTTCACTGGAAAAAGAGAAATGCAGTGAAACTCCGTGAAAAACTCCTCTAACTCCGTGTTAAAAAAACTTTGCCATAAAAGTTGTCAAAGTTTCTAATTTAACTAAACAACAATAAAGAAAGTGTAGAATTTCTAAATCACTTCGGCAGACCGCCCAAATAAACTTTTTATGCTTCAACAGGTTTTAGGTCGAAATATGTATTAAAAATTTCGGCGGCGGCTGTGTTATTTTTTATCTGAAATTTATCTAAATACGGGTGCAGACCTTTCTTGAAAATATCATCAACTTCGGTAAATTCGATTTCGTGACGCAAACGAGTGATTTCTTTTTCGGCTAAATTTGAATAACCATTAGTCATATCTCGACCCGAAATTTGGTACAACGAAAGCTCCGCCTGACGAATACAATAGAATATCGAACGAGGGAAACTTTTATCCAAAACCAAAAACTCAACAATGTGCGAAGGATTAATGACACGGTGCTGCTGGCGATACATATTAAAAGCACT
>JBKBSS010000039.1:0-9138 GCA_046291385.1 Emticicia sp.
CAACTACCAATCATCGGCGACCCAAGCCACATGGCAGGAAAACGTGCTTATTTATATGAATTGGCTCAACGTGCTCTCGACTTAAACTATGATGGTTTAATCATCGAGTCGCACCGCAACCCTGATGAAGCATGGTCTGATGCCTCTCAACAACTAACTCCAGAAGCTTTGGGTGAAATGTTGAAATCGTTGGAAATCCGTAAAGCTTCTTATGGTGTTGAATTTCAAAATGAATTAGAGCAATTACGTCAGAAAATTGATAATATCGACCGTGAATTACTCGAAGTTTTAGCAGCTCGTATGTCAGTTGTTGAAAAATTGGGAGATTACAAGCGTGAAAATAACGTGGCTGTTTTGCAACTTGACCGTTGGAAAGAATTGCACAACAACCGTGCTGATTTAGGTAAAAAACTAAACCTTTACCCTGAATTGGTTGAAGAAATGTTCAAATTGATTCACATGGAATCAATTCGTAAGCAAACAGAAGTGATGAATAATCAACCTGCATAATTTACGTTTGATATAATACTAAACGAGCCACACTTTTGAAGTGTGGCTCGTTTTTTTTATTTTTTTGGTTAATGAAAATATTTCCACATTTTCATTTTGAAGAATAATTGCTTCGTTTGTCGGCTCATGGCTTCCATATTTATTTCTCGGTTGAAACAAATCGAAGTTTGCGAAGCCAATAAATAATAACAATCTCGCTTTTTGGGCAAATACTCCGAAATAATGGGCTTATTTTGTAGAATCAGTAAATTATTTCTAAAAATTGGTTTCGTTTTATTGAAATTTACTGATTTAATAAATGACGGGTGCGAACGATTGGGCGGCACTCCGTTGGACGGCACACCGTAAATACCTATTTGGGCGAAAGAAAACGTTGAAAATAGAAGCAGCCCGAAAATCAATAGTAGTTTTTTCATAGCAGTGAGAATATTTGTAGATTTAAGAAATAACGATGAATTTTAGTCGAAATTTCAGTTCTGAATAGGATAATTCTCAATTCTCAATTCTTAATTCTACATTCTTCACTATCTTTGCAAAAAAAACATCAATAAAGTGAGTAAATACGCAACCACCGAAATCACCAGTGCCGAAATTCCATCGGATAATCCTGTTCATCAACGTTTATATTTTCCGTATGTAGAAGCGGCAAAAATTATTCATGGAAATGTTTTAGAATTGGGCTGTGGCTGGGGACGTGGCGTTGAAACCCTCATCGAAAAATGTGACCATTATACTGGTCTTGACAAAAATCAACCGTTGATTGACCAACTGCAAGCGGCTTACCCGAAACATACTTTTAGTACGGCCGATTTGCCGCACCTTTCTGCCTTTAAAGATAATACTTTTGATTATGTGGTAACTTTTCAAGTTATCGAACACATTCAAGATGACCATAAGTTTTTGTCAGAAATCGCTCGTGTGTTGAAACCAAACGGACGAGTTTTATTGACAACCGTCAATCGTCCGTATTCACTAAGCCGCAATCCTTGGCATATTCGTGAATACAATACCCAAGAATTACGCTCATTGATGCAAAAATATTTCTCGAAAGTAGAAACAATGGGCGTTGGCGGAAATAAAAAAGTTTGGGATTATTACGAAGAAAATAAGCAATCAGTCAATAAAATCATGCGTTTTGATGTGCTTGATTTGCAACATCGCTTGCCCGCTTGGATGCTTCGAGTTCCTTACGAATTTTTGAATCGTTTTAATAGAAATAAACTAATGGCAGAAACTGGCAGTTTGGCTGCTTCGATTGACGTAACCGATTTTCATGTTTCAAACGAGCCAGAAAAGTGCATTGATTTCTTTTTCGTAGCCACTAAGTAGAGCAATTTTTCAAATTGCTCCGTGCGTCGCAAGGAACAATTTGAAAAATTGTTCTACAACTCAGACTAATTTGCATTTATACCTTCACATACCTTTTTGCCGTCGGGCTTGCAATTATTGTGATTTTCATTTCAGTACAAATCTGACTTTGAAAACTACGGTCGTGGAGTCTATTTGTCGAGAAATAGATTTGCAAGCTAACTACTTGAAAAACAAGCGATTAGAAACCATTTATTTTGGTGGCGGAACTCCTTCGTTGCTTAATATGAATGAGCTGTATGATATTTTTGAGACAATCAAAAAGAATTATACCTTCGCTGACGATATTGAGATAACGATGGAAGCCAACCCCGACGATATTACTCGTGACCGCTTGGCGATTCTGCAAAGGTTTGGATTTAATCGTCTAAGTATTGGTATTCAATCTTTTGATGACAATCATCTAAAATATCTTAATCGTATTCATACTTCTCAACATGCCGAAGATTGTGTGCGTTTGGCTCAAGAAATGGGTTTCGAGAATCTTACGATTGATTTGATTTACGGCATTCATCCGTTGCTGACGATTCCTAAAAAGCAACAAAAAATAAACTCAGAATTTACGCATGGCATTCATCAGATTTGGCAACGAGATTTAGAAAAAGCAATTTCTTTGAATGTTCCACATATTTCGTCGTATTGCTTGACGATTGAACCCAAAACTGTTTTTGGTAAATGGCTACAAATCAACAAGATACCGCCAATTGATGAAGAATTTGCTTCGCAACAATTTGAGATTTTAGTAAATACTTTGGCCGAAAATGGCTATGAACAGTACGAAATCTCGAATTTTTGTCGAGATAATCGCTATTCTCGACATAATACTTCTTATTGGAAACGCCATGAATATCTGGGTGTTGGGCCTTCGGCTCATTCTTTCAATGGTGAATCTCGCCAGTTTAATGTATCAAATAACCCTGCGTATATCAAGGCTCTTACACTCGGTCAAGTTCCTGCCGATTATGAAATTCTGACTCCCGAAGAAAAAGTAAACGATTATATAATGACTGGCATTCGCACCAAATGGGGCTGTAATTTGGCAGAAATTGAAAAAATGGTTGGGCAAAAATGGCTAAAATCAAATGAAGAAGTGCTTCGCCAAAATCTTTCTCAAAATTTCCTAAAACTTGATAATCAATTACTTACGCTTACACAAAAAGGTAAATTATTTGCCGATAAAATTGCGAGTGATTTGTTTTTGGTGTAATCATACCAGCCGCTCAAAAATCGCTTTTACCTGTAAATTACCAAATCCGTAAATACCTTCTTTGGCTGAAAACTCAGCAAAAACTTCTTGAAAATCTCTTGATTGAGTTTCAATGATTTCTTGAATAACCTTTTCGGGTCTGCTCAGAGAATTATCCTTCGGAAATCTATCAATATGGGCTTGGCAAACTTTTTCTAAATATTGAAAACAATCAGAGTTTTGTTTTGATAATTTTTTCAGTTTCAAAAAGTCTTTATTTTGAAAAGCTGACCAAAGATGTACGCCCAATTTAATGTCTTGCCGTTGAAATGGCACTTTTGTTTCGTATGCTTTTTCAAGACTTTTGCTCGTTGCTATGCCAAAACCTTTCCAAATATCAGCATCGTTTTCAATGACTGGAAAAACTCTGAAAAGCCTTAAATTGGATTGTTTTGACAGTAAATTAAGTATAAACCACATATTTACTTGGCAAAATAAATCATTTTCAAACCATAAACATACTTCTGAATCTTCGGGTAAATGTTGAATTTTATCAAATTCTTGCACGACTTTTTGCAAATAATCATCCGCTCCGAAAGTATCTGTGATAAATTTTGCTCGAATCTTCCAAAATTCTGATAAACTATCGGCCGAAACATTCCCATCAATCAGACATTCTCGACAAATAATGAAATCTTGATTGATTTTGGTCGCTTTTAGTTGTTCGGCTAAACAATCGCCGTTTAGGATGTGGAATGTTTTCATTTATTTTGGTATTGTAAAACAATTTTTCAAATTGTTTAGGTTGCACTTGAGCAAACAGCTTAGAAATCGGACTGCAGCGGCCGACGCAGTTGTTTTACTAATATTTAAGCTACAAAAAAGCCACCCCAAGAGGTGGCTTTTGAAAATATTTGAGAAAAAATTACTGCTTTTCTGCATACGGAATAACCAATTTCTCGCCACGTTGAGCAATATTTTTAGTCTTTTTATTGGCTTGCATAATAAGTGTTTGTGAAACACCATATTTTTTGCCAACTACTCTGATAATATCGCCAGGCCCGACGGTATGAACAGCCTTGATACGAATTTTTAGTTTCGTAACGCCAACTTTTATACCGCTTTCATCAACGCCAGGATTCATAGCTTTGAGAGTTTCTTTCTTAATATTGTAGCGATTTGCTATACCAAAGAAAGTTTCTCCTTCGCCAACTGTATGTGTGTAAGATTCACCTCCCGCTGGAATTTCAACTTTTGGCTTTTCTTCCTTCGGTTTTTCTTCTTTCGATTTTTCTTCTTTTACTGTTGTCGCTTCGTTTTTATCACCAATTTTTGGTACTGAAACTTCGGGTAAGCCATCGGTCGCAGGAGCTGTATTAAGTGTTTCAGCAACTGGAGTTTCTTCCTCGTCTGTTTGATTACTGATTGCTTTGGCAACAGTATCGGCAGGGACTGCGGTTAGGTCATCGCTACCCGACGTGTCGTCTGACATATACTTCCAGCCAATGTAAAGCAAAGCACAAATAATGCCCACAAGTACTAACAAAACCGCCATTGGCAAATTACGAGCAGGCTCTTTGGGGCGTTCATTACGTTGTTCTCGGTCTTCGAACTGCATGGGGAAAATGTTTTAAATTTATAGATAGGAAAACAAGTACTCTAATTGATATATAATCGAACTGGGATAGTTACAAATCGCTAAAATAGCGATAATTCCTCGTAATTCAATTGAAATGATGAGTATTTGGAGTTTATTTACACCGATTTTTGTAATTCCTCGTTCATTTCTTCCACCAAATCCTTTAATCCTTCTCTGTATGCTCTCAGTTTTTTTGCAACTTCATCGTCGTTTGTTCCTAAAATTTGTGCTGCTAAGATTCCTGCATTTTTTGCTCCATTGAGCGAAACCGTTGCTACGGGTACGCCCGCTGGCATTTGAAGAATCGACAAAATAGAATCCCAACCATCAATCGAATTGCTCGATTTGATTGGCACGCCAATAACTGGTAAGGTAGTACTCGACGAAACCATTCCTGGCAAATGAGCGGCACCGCCCGCACCCGCAATGATTACTTTTAAGCCTCTTTTACGAGCCGAAAGAGCATAATCAATCATTTTTTGTGGTGTACGATGTGCCGAAACAACCTCTTTTTCGTAAGGAATTCCGAATTGTTCTAATATTTCAACTGCTGCCGACATTACTTTCCAGTCGGATAAACTACCCATTATGATTCCAACCATTTTATTTGATTGTGAATATTTAATTGTTAATGCTTAATTAGAAACATATTTATATCTCTCATTTACCATTAATCATTTATCATTCACCATTTATTTTGAGATTACTTTTAGTGTTTCTTTTACAAAAATGACCTTTTCTTTTAATTTATCAAAATTTTGGTCGATAATCGTTATATGTCCCATTTTTCGGAAAGGCTTTGTTATTTTTTTTCCGTAAAGAAAAGGATGTACACCTTCGACTGCCAAAACCTCATTCATGCCTTCATAAATAGCTTCGCCCGAATACCCATCTTCGCCCAATAAATTGACCATTGCGGCTTTTGAATGGGCTTTTGTGCTTCCCAAAGGCAAGTCAAAAATCGCTCTCAAATGCTGCTCGTATTGCGAAACATCGTTGGCTTTGATGCTTTGATGCCCGCTATTATGTGGGCGAGGAGCAACTTCATTGATTAAAATTTGTCCATCTTTTGTCAAAAACATTTCGACTGCCAAAAGCCCAACTACGCCAAAGGCTTCGGCGGTTTTGATGGCTATGTTTTCGGCTTGGATTTCAATTTCTGGCGAAATTTCGGCAGGAGCAAAGAGATATTCTACCAAATTGGCTTCGGGATGAAACACCATTTCGACAACGGGAAAAGTTTTGATTTCTCCACTTGCACTTCGTGCCACAATCACAGCCAGTTCTTTCTCAAAATCAATCATTTTTTCCAACACACTTGGCTGGTCAAATGCTTTGGCCAAATCGGCTTCGGTGCGTAAAACTTGCACGCCTTTGCCGTCGTAGCCACCTGTGCCGAGTTTATGTACTGCTGGCAAAAAATCAAGGTGGTTTTTTACATCGGCTTGATTTTCGGTCAAAATAAAATCGGCTGTCGGTAAGTTATTATCTTTATAAAATTGCTTTTGAATGCGTTTATCTTGAATCAATCTCAAAACCGAAGGTTGCGGATAAACCAATTTTCCTTGCTTCTCAAACGCTTCGAGTGCTTCAAGGTTTACGTTTTCAATTTCAATCGTAATAATGTCACAGTCTTGTCCGAAAGCCATTACGGTGTCGTAATCTTTCAGCGAACCGTTCACAAACTCATGGGCGATGTGCTTGCACGGAGCGTCGGGGTCGGGGTCGAGCGATTTTATGGTGAAGTCGAAGTCAATGGCAGCTTGTATAATCATTCTGCCGAGTTGACCACCGCCAAGAATACCGAGTTTTTTTGAGTTATCGAATTGCACAAAGAAGTTTTTTTTGCAAAGATAAGCATGACTGTATCGAAAAACAATCTATGTGATTTACGATTTGTGATTTACTATTTACGAATATACCAAATGACTTATAGTCAGTGATTTATGTATAAATGACTTAAATGTTTATTCGTTAAAAGCCTTTAAAAGTTATCCAAAAAATATTAATTCTGGTTTTTGAGAAATATTTTAAATATCTGTTGAATGTGAACGGTGAAATTCGCTGCCACAATGCGGGCATTTGATTTTTTGTTTATTTCCACGCATTTGTTCGGCAAAACCCGAAGCCAAAATACCAGTCGGCAATGCAAAAAGTGCTACGCCCAGAATAGAAATTAGTCCACCAATGATTTTTCCGATGGGAGTAATAGGACGATAGTCGGCATCTCCGACGGTGGTCATGGCATTTACGCCCCACCACATTGATTCGGGAATACTTGAAAATTTTTGTGGTTGCACTCCGTGTTCAAAATAATAGAGCGTACTTGAGGAAATAATTAGCACGAAAACAATAAATACAAAACTCAAAACCAGTTCTTCTTGTTTTTCTTTGATTACTCTCTGAATCACTCGCAGAGCATGGAAATATTTACTTACCCTAAACAATCGGAGCATTCGGAGTAAGCGGAGGATACGGATAAAGCCTAAATCAGTAATAAATATTGATAAATAGAAGGGGGCAATAGAAAGTAAATCGACCAAGCCCCACACCGAAAAAATAAATTTTATACGACCTTTGATGGGATGTGAATAGGCTGGGTTTTCTACGCAAGACCACAAACGTAAGAAATATTCAATAGTAAAAATAACGACTGAAAATACCTCAAAATCGAGTAATAATTGGTGGTATTTGTGCTGAATACTCGGAACTGTATCTAAAATGATAACAACGGCATTGAGCGAGATAATGACTGTAAGAAAGATATTTACCCAAAAACGCAAGCCGAGTTTTCGATGCCAAGTGATTTCGAGAATGCTGTGTACGGTTTTACGTAAAGATTCGTTCGGACTCATCAAGTGTAGGTAGTATTGTTTTGCTAAATTAAGAAAAAAATGGTGCTTAAAGCAACGAAATTCACAAAAAAGGTCAACGATTGCTCATTGACCTTTGGGTACTCAACTGATTATAGAAAATAAGATTATTGTTTTGCTTTTTTCTCGCAACAGGCTTTGCTTTCTTTCCTGCATTCTTTGGTCATTTCTTTATCGCAGCATTTCATTTCTTTCTTTGCTGCTTCTTTGCGTGCCTTGCGACCGCCTTTTTCTTTATCAACTGCCAATACAACTGTGGCAGCCGAAGCTACCAGTGCCAAAGCTACGATTAACTTTTTCATGTTGATAATATTTTATGATTTTAAATAGTAAAAGATTACGTTTTGAGTCTCAAATATTATACCAACACTTTAGTTGCTGATTAATTGATAGACAAAGTATGCGTCATTTCGGCAGTTGGACTAAATTGTGCCGTTGCCGAACAATATTTTTCCATCGAAAGTTGAATTGCTCGCTCAACTTTTGCTTGGTCGAGCTGACCTTTGAACGCAAAATGTATATTTATCTTACGGAAGGGACTCATTTCTGTTCCTTCGATTTTTTCACGCTCACCATCCACCGAAATCCTGATGTCTTCGATTACTTGGCGTTGTTTTTTCAAAATCAAAATCACATCAATCGCAGTGCAACCACCTAAGCCCATCAAAAGCATTTCCATTGGTCTTGCACCTAAATTATGTCCGCCAATATCAACATTGGCATCCATGTGATTCACCGTTCCTGCCGTTCCGACGGCTTCAAAATGGAAGGCATCATCAACTCTTACTAATTCTACTTTCATCTATATAATATATGTTTATTCAAAGTAAAAGAAAGTTTCTCGAAACAAGAAATCAATTCTACATAATCTTTCTTGAAGAGTAGCTCTTACAATTTAATTTTACCCCGTAGGAACGTCCAATTTGGGTGTTACTACAAAATTTAACAGAGTCCGTGTTTTTTCAGTATATCGTTAAATTTATAAGAAAAGTTATATCTTTAGATTGAAAGTGTACTGTTTGTTTGAAACCTGTTTTTGCAAGTTTCAATACTTTTTTGCAAGAAGTAGTCAAAATCGAAACATATAAATGCCTTTTTGTGAAAAATATTATTGTACTATTCTAATATTTTAATTTACTATAAAAAGAATATGTACCAAATTTTATTTGGTTATATGTTGTTTTGACAAAATATTAAAGAAAGTACTTGACAGGTATCAAATTATTCTACTATATTTGTATCACAAAACAGCAAAATAATGAGAAATAACATAGATAAAGAAACTTACACATGGTCATTTAAAGTATTCACTCTTCTTGGAGTCCTACTTTTATTAGTAAATATCTTTTTGTACTTTTCATTAGACCCAATGCACGCCATGGCATTTAAGTTTGCAAGTTCTACTTTTTGCTTGTTGTTGGCAGTAGGAGTGTGGATGCGTTTGGAATATTTGAAAGCATTCCAAGAGGCAACTTACAAAGCACGTCGTGTACCGATGTGGGCTTCGATTTTTGTGTTTATATTTACAGCCTTTTCAAGATTTTTCTAAGAGACCTCTCTAA
>JBKBSS010000039.1:9238-14865 GCA_046291385.1 Emticicia sp.
TTGATTGAGCAAAATGACTTTGGTTGTTTTGCTCTTTTTTTGTTTGTGCCTTTTTGTCATTCTTACTCTTCTTTAATTGACTTGTTTCTGCCTTTTTGTCGTTATTTTTTGAATATTTCTGCATTTTTTCGGTCATTATTTCCGAAACATATACATCTGCATACTTTTTGATAATATACTTTACATCACACAATTATTAAAACTGTGGATGGCAAGTTGAAAACTTGTGCTACTAAAAAACATAAAAACTATGAATTTTAATCAATACACCATCAAAGCCCAAGAAGTGGTTCAGAAGGCTTCGGAGATTGCCCTCGGAAGTGGGCAGCAGGCAATTGAAACTGGGCATATTCTGAAAGCGATTTTGGAAGAAGATGCCAATACTGCTACTTTTTTGTTGAATAAAGCGGCAGCCAGTAAAGAAATTATGCAAACAAAGCTTGCAACGATAGTGTCAGCTTACCCAAAAGTATCGGGTGATGCCAGCCAATTATATTTGAGCAATGATGCCGCCCAAGCCTTGAGCAAAGCCACTAACTTAATCAAAGAATTTGGCGATGAATTTGTGAGTGTCGAACTCTTACTTTTAAGTTTGGCCGCAGGAAAAGACTCGGTAGCGAGTTTGTTGAAAGAGAATAATTTGAATGAAAAAAACTTAAAAGTAGCCATTAAAGAACTAAGAGGAAACAACACAGTGAAAGACCAAAACGCCGAAAATACTTACCAAGCCCTTTCTCGATACAGCAAAAATCTGAACGATTTGGCACGAAAAGGAAAAATTGACCCAGTAATTGGTCGTGACGAAGAAATCCGCCGAGTTTTGCAGATTCTCTCACGACGTACGAAAAATAATCCGATTTTATTGGGCGAACCTGGGGTTGGAAAAACAGCCATTGTAGAAGGTTTGGCCCAAAGAATTGTATCGGGCGATGTTCCCGAAAACCTAAAATCAAAAACCATCGTATCGCTTGATATGGGTTTGTTGATTGCGGGTGCAAAATATAAAGGAGAGTTTGAGGAGCGTCTGAAAGCTGTAATCAAAGAAGTGACCGACTCAGACGGAGAAATGGTTTTGTTTATTGACGAAATTCATACGCTCGTAGGGGCGGGTGCTGGCGGCGAAGGAGCAATGGATGCCGCAAACTTATTGAAACCTGCTCTTTCTCGTGGCGAGTTGCATACAATTGGGGCAACTACGCTCAACGAATACCAAAAATATATTGAGAAAGATAAGGCTCTCGAACGCCGTTTTCAGACCGTTGTGGTTGACGAACCAAATGTGCAAGATGCGATTTCGATTTTGCGTGGAATCAAAGATAAATACGAATTGCACCACGGTGTAAGGATTCAAGACGATGCTGTAATTGCGGCCGTTGAACTTTCGGATAGATATATTTCTGATAGATTTTTGCCCGATAAAGCCATTGATTTGATGGATGAAGCGGCATCTAAACTTCGCCTCGAAATGGATTCTATGCCCGAAGAATTGGATGAATTGAATCGTAAAATCATGCAACTCGAAATTGAGCGTGAAGCGATTCGCCGTGAAAATAACCGTGAAAAAGAGTCGATTTTGAATAAAGACATTGCCGATTTGAGCGAAAAACGTGATGATTTGAAAGCAAAATGGGAAAATGAAAAAGGTTCGTTGAATGAACTTCGCTCATTAAAAGAGCAAGTTGAGCAATTGAAATTGGAAGCCGACCAAGCCGAACGTGCGGGCGATTATGGAAAAGTAGCCGAGATTCGCTACGGAAAATTGGTTGAAACCAACAAGCGTTTGGACGAGATTCAAACTAAAAATGACCAACAGCCTGCTAATTTATTAAATGAGGAGGTTACGGCCGAAAATATTGCCGAAATCGTAGCTCGTTGGACGGGCGTTCCTGTAACAAAAATGTTGCAGAGTGAGCGTGAAAAATTATTACATTTGGAAGACGAACTTCGCCGAAGAGTGGCAGGGCAAGAAGAAGCGATTGAGTTGGTGGCCGATGCGGTGCGTCGTTCTCGTGCGGGTATGCAAGACCCCAAAAAACCGATTGGTAGCTTCTTGTTTTTGGGAAGTACGGGCGTTGGTAAAACCGAATTGGCAAAGGCTTTGGCCGAATATTTATTTAATGATGATTCGGCAATGATTCGTATCGACATGAGCGAGTATCAAGAACGCCACGCCGTGAGCCGTTTGGTGGGTTCGCCTCCAGGATACGTTGGTTATGAAGAAGGTGGACAATTAACCGAAGCCGTAAGACGTAAACCATACAGCGTAATTTTGTTGGACGAAATCGAAAAAGCTCACCCCGATGTATGGAATATTTTATTGCAAGTGCTTGACGAAGGACGATTGACCGATAATAAAGGTCGAACTGCCAATTTTAAGAATACGATTGTGATAATGACCTCAAATATCGGTAGCCATTTTATTCAAGATAAATACCTCGAATCGAAAGGCGATGACAAGGCTTGGCATTTATTTTACAAAGAAGAAGCCAAAAACGATGTCATGAATTTGCTAAAGGCGTCGGTTAGACCAGAGTTTTTGAATCGTATCGACGAAATTGTATTGTTTGACCCATTGACCAAAATCAATATTCGTCGAATTGTGCAGATTCAGTTCAAGCAAATTCAAGCACGTTTGGCCGAACAAGGCATCACGCTCGAAGCATCAGAGGTAGTTTTGGATAAATTGGGCGAAGAAGGCTACGATATTACATTCGGAGCAAGACCGCTCAAGCGAGTGCTTCAACGCAAAGTTTTAAACGAATTATCGAAAGAAATTTTGTCTGGAAAAGTGCAAAAAGATTCGGTAGTAATGATGGAGCTTGGTGCTGAGGGCGAGATTGTTTTTGAGAATATAGGTGCAGTAGAGGAAATTTTATAAGTAATAGTTTAGGGTAAATTAGATTAGGTTTAGTAGTGTGAAACTCCTGCGAGATGATTTTCTTGCAGGAGTTTTTTGTATTTATGGGTAAAATATGTTGATTTCTTCACCTATTTCCATAAAGAAATATTCATTTGTATTTAATCCTTCAATCGTTGAGAAACAAGCAAACAAAGTTCTTATTAAATCTGAATTTGATATGTTGCCTAAGATTATTCTTATCAATTTTTTAGGCTTTTTCTTTAGTAGAAAAGTTGCCCTGAAGTCTTCATCTTTGGTTATAACTATATAATCATTTTGGTCTGCGTATTCACAAATCGCAGAATCTTCGGTAAACCATTTATCAAGTATAGTATTTACATGAATGGCTTGATGGCCATACTGTTCTAAAAACTTACAGACTTTATACGAAATATGTACATCACATAAAAACTTCATATCAAGCAGCAATTTTCAAAGTATGACCAGCAACCAACATTTTTGCATATTGTAAACAGGCTAAAATGTCTTCTCTTTCAAGCTCAGGATGGTCTTCAATAATCTCATTGATACTCATTCCAGAACCTAATAAATCTATAATAATTTCTACCGTCCAACGCATTCCCCTAATGCAAGGTTTACCATGACATATATTTGGGTCAATTGTTATTCTTTCTAAAACACTCATTTTCAGTATAATTGTTTTAACAAATATAAGGTTATTTTATAAATATGAGACTTTTCACTTCAAAACATCCATATAAACAGGAAATAACTCTTCGTGGGTCATTCCAGCTTTGGCTCTTGTATCGTAGAGGATTTTGATATAATTATTGTCAACTTCGGTAAATGCAGTTGGATTATATTCTAAATCTATCGTATCCCACATGATTGAACGTTTAGTTGGTACATGCGAAAACCCAATGGCATGACCGATTTCGTGGCGTGTCACTAATCGGCGGTCGAGTGTCGGAAAAACACTTGTTACCCAAACAACAACTTTCTCAATTTCTTGTTTACTGCTCGAAATCGACATAAAAGCTGTTCCTCCAACTTGCAATTCGCCTTGCAGACTTAATTTATATTTTGCTTCAAACTCAGTATCTCGCCCCGAAAAAATCTTGATATTTGCCCTCGATTCATCAGTTGTCTTGATAAACTTTGCTGATTTACTAAATTGATTGATTTGTGCAAAAACACTGTCCGAAATAGAAACTAAACTATTTGTTCCGCTGCCGTCATTATCAAACCAGTAGAAAACTTCATTTTGTGGCCATTTTTGTATTTTTCCTCTGCTGCCACCAAGCCCTACACTTTTGAAAGTATTGAAGACAAATTGCCCATCAATCGTACTTGGTTGCCAAGTCGTATCGACGGGTGCGGGTGTTTCGGTTTTGCTACAAGCCAGTACAAAAAACAAACTTATAGCAATAAGAATACGTAAATTCATAACATTGCTTTTAATTAAAAGTAAACGTTAAAAATCAAAAACTAAGTGCAAAAATTTATTATTCAATCAATCTTCTTTTCCAAGTATATTCTCCCAAAGTTTGCCATAATCAAACTCATCTTTTGGCCACATATCTGAGTTATGAGATTTTGTGACTTTGAGCGTACCGTTTTGTATGATTTTTCTTGTTTTTAATACTTTTTCTAAGTTTTCTCGCACTTTTATGCCTGCACGGTCATAATGATTTTTGGTGAAAGAATTATCTAAGCGTTCAAAAATCTTCTTTTCGTCAAATGCTAAAGGTTGGTCAGTACCGATAATCATAAAGCCATCAATTTCGTAGATATACGGAAAAACCTCGGCAAAACCATTTCTGATTCGTCCAGTTGCTCCCCAAGTAATGGCCAATCCGCCTTTTTTTAGTCTTGATTTTAATAGTCTAAAATATTCTACCGAATACAAATTTCCAGAATAAGAAGATTTCGGACGCAAAGCATCGGCTTCCAAAATATCATATAATTTAGGATTTTGGTGCAAATAATAACGACCATCTTGTAAAATTACATTTACTCGTTTATCGTTGATGATGTAGAGTGCAGTGCTGTCTTTTGTACGTCTCACATACTCATTTACTGCTTTGGGTTGATTGACAATTACCTCAAAACAATCTAAAGATTTGGTTTCGGCACGTCCGCCAGCATTATAAAGCGTACAGGCCGAACCCAAGCCAACGATACCAATATCTTCGGGATTTGGGTGAATCAGTGCAGGCACAGCTCCCAACGTAAAATGCGTAATGTCTCGATTAAACGGAAACATACTTTGCCCCAGACCATTGACGTAAACATAAGATTCTTCGCCGAGTGTTTTTATAAATGATAAGGCCGTTTCGTCTTCTTCGACAATAAAACTTTTTTCATCAGCCATTCCACTGAATTTCATCCAAAGTTTTTCGTTGTTTGGCAGCAAAACTGTTACCAAAATCAATGAGCCACCCATCAAAATTCTGGTCAATAAACTATTAAATTTATTTCGGTGTAAAGCTACCACATAAACTAAGCCAATAAGACTTACGAGCTTGATAGTCAATGCTGTACCGAGATGATTAAAGCCAACGAGTGTCACAAACCAAGCTCCAATCGTTGAGCCTACAATGTTTACAAATTGCAGCCAACCCACTTTTCGACCAACTTCATCAAACTTATCTTGAATAATTAGCTGTGAAATCGTAAAACTAAAACCCATAATAAATGTGGGAACGGCCATCAAAAAGAAAGGAATCACAACCATTGTTGAGATAGCAATCTTAGGGGCAAATGA
>JBKBSS010000003.1:0-31318 GCA_046291385.1 Emticicia sp.
CAGCAATTTCAAAAATACTTTGCCCGAACCAATGTCCGACCTTGCCCAACAAACCCTCAAAGACCCATACATTTTTGATTTTATGACTTTGGCAGAAGGCTACAAAGAACGAGATATTGAGCAACAATTAGTAAAACACGTAACCAAGTTTTTGTTGGAACTCGGCAAAGGTTTTGCCTTTGTGGGGCAACAATATCATGTAGAAATAGCCGAAAACGATTATTATATCGACCTCCTTTTTTATCATATTCGTTTGAAGTGCTACGTAGTAATTGAGCTAAAAAACACAAAGTTTATTCCAGAATATGCGGGGAAGCTCAATTTTTACTTGTCAGCAGTTGATACCTTGGTAAAACAAGCCGACGATAATCCTACGATTGGGATTTTACTGTGTCGTTATAAAAATAACATTGAGGCAGAGTTTGCCCTACGAGACATCAATAAACCAATGGGGATAAGTGAGTTCAAAATCACCGAAATACTCCCCGAAAACCTAAAAAGTAGCTTGCCAACGATTGAAGAAATAGAAAACGAGTTTAAAGACCTTGAATAATGAAATTTATTGGAGGTTAATTAGAAAATATATTTGTTTGCAATACTATAAATGTCAAGTTTTTAACATCAAAAACTTGACATTTGTGTTTTAATAATTAACTTTGCTATCATGAAAGTAGCAGAGCAAATACGAGAACAAATAAAAAAAATACCCGAAAGCCAGCCTTTTGGGTATGATGCTTTGGGCATAGCCCCCGAAGATTTATTCACTGCCGCCAAAGCCCTGGAGCGTCTGGTAAAAAAAGGAACATTAAAAAAAGTATCAAAAGGTGTTTTTTACAAGCCTAAAATGTCAATTTTTGGGGCAATGCCGCCCAACTATGATATAATTCTTAACAATTATTTGTACAAAGACGGAAAAAGAGTGGGCTACATAACAGGCGGTGTATTATACAACCAATTGAATCTCACTACTCAAAATTATTTTAGAACAAAAATAGCCACCAATCGAAGCCTAAAAAAAATAGAAATAGGGTGGTTAAAAACAAGTGCTGTCAAGGCGTATGTTGAGATAACCGAAGAAAATTATCAACTTTTAGGCATTTTAGATGCCATTAAAGATATAAAAAACATAGCTGATACATCAACCTCGCAAGCCATTAAAATCTTGGCAGGAAAACTGGTAAATTTTGCTAAAACAGCTATTGAAGAATTGATTAAGCTCTCAATGGCATACCCTCCAAGAGTTAGGGCTTTATTAGGGGCTATCATTGAAAGTAAGTTCGGGACAACCTTTGATTTATCAGAATTAAAAAATAGTTTGAATCCGACCACTGTTTATAAGCTACAAATTAAGGAAACTGATTTTCCCAGTATTAAAAACTGGTATATAAAATGATACTGCACCAAAATCAAGAAAACTTTAAGAAGGCAATTGTTGTAACGGCTGCTGAAATGGGAATAGAGACCATTTACGTAGAAAAAGACTATTGGGTCACGTATGCTCTGCATACCATTTTTCACAACGAAATAGGCGACGATACAGTGTTTAAAGGCGGAACGGCACTGTCTAAGTGTTATAGCATGATAGACCGATTTTCGGAAGATATTGATTTGGTGGTTCTACGCCGAGAAGGCGATTCTGATAATAAACTCAAGAACAAATTAAAAACTATCAGTCAAGTAGTGTCTGAGGTTTTGCCCGAAGTAGTAATCGACGAGATTACTAAAAAAATGGGTATGAATCGGAAAACAGCACATACTTATAATAAAGAATTTTTGGGCAATTATGGGCAAGTACGAGATGTGATTATCTTGGAAGCAACGTGGTTAGGGTATCATGAGCCATTCACGTACCGACCGATGCAATCGTTTGTGGGACAAATGATGCTTAATAACGGACAAACAAGTATAGCAGAAGCAAACGGATTGATGCCCTTTGAAGTGCGAGTACTCGACCCAACCCGAACACTCTGCGAAAAAATCATGAGTTTGGTACGTTTCTCGTACGGTGAAAACCCCATAGAAGATTTACGGAAGAAAATCAGACATACTTACGATTTACACCAATTATTGCAGCAAACAGCATTTTCGGAGTTTTTACACTCGCCCGATTTCGATGAAATGTTACTAAAAGTGGCAAATGATGATGTACGAAGCTTTAGAAACAATAATGAGTGGCTTGTAAATCATCCGTCAGAGGCTCTTGTTTTCAAAGATTTAGCCAATGTTTGGCAATTGCTAAGACCAGTCTATAATGGAGATTTTAGAAATTTAGTTTACGGAACTTTGCCCAACGCCGATGCAGTTTTGGCAACCTTAAAAATAATTAGAGAAAGAATTTCAACCGTTCAGTGGTTAATTGTTAATGATAAAAGGTTAATGAAATGAGAGAGAATATCGTAAAGAATAAAAGTTTTTCGTTTGCGGTTAGGGTGGTTAAACTCTACCAATATTTGTGTGAGCAGAAGAAAGAGTTTATCCTTTCAAAACAATTATTGAGAAGTGGAACAAGTGTAGGTGCAATGGTTCGGGAAGCCGAACACGCAGAAACCAAAAATGACTTTAAACACAAAATGGGCATAGCCCAAAAAGAAATAAACGAGACTATTTATTGGCTCGAACTCTTAAAAGAAACCCAATATTTAACCACAGAACAATTTGAAGGCATAAATGCTGATGCAGTTGAAATTATCAAACTAATTACAACAATTCTAAAATCAGTCAAATCCAACATTAACAATTAACCATTTATAATTAACAATTATAATGAAATTCACCGAAGCACAATTAGAAAAAGCATTTATTGAGTTGTTGGGGCAAGAAGGTTTTACGCATCGTTTGGGCAATAGCATTGCCAGAGCTACCGATGAAGTATTGATTGAAGAAGATTTAATCAATTATTTATTGCGTAAATACCAAAGCAACCAACTCACTAAAAACGAAGCTAAATCTATTGTTCTTCAACTAAAATCATTGCCCGACAGCGATTTATACGAAAGTAATAAAACGATTATGCGTTGGCTGAGTGATGGTTTTATCTTGAAACGTGAAGACCGCAATCAAAAAGATATTTATATTGAGCTGATTGATTATAGCGGCCTCGAAGCACAAATTGCCAGTGCAGATGTAGATGTCATGCACGTGGCCGAGCCAACACCCACGTATGAAACTGACTACAATATTTACAGGTTTGTCAATCAGTTAGAAATTGTAGGCTCAGAGCCACGCATCCCCGATGGCATTATTTATATCAATGGCTTGCCCTTGGTGGTTTTTGAGTTTAAAAGTGCCATTCGTGAAGAAGCAACCATTTACGATGCTTTTAAGCAATTAACTATTCGCTACCAGCGAGATATTCCCGAACTCTTCAAATACAACGCTCTTTGTGTAATTAGTGATGGCGTAAACAACAAAGCAGGTTCTTTTTTTGCACTTTACGAGTTTTTCTATGCTTGGCGTAGAGTAGCAGGTTTAGCAAAAGACGTGGACGGCATTGATAGTATGTTTACGATGGTGCAAGGGATGTTTAACAAAAATCGCTTGCGTGATATTATTCGCAATTTCATTTACATACCTGATAGCTCAAAGAAAAATGAAAAAATAGTTTGCCGTTATCCCCAATACTACGCAGCAAAACGACTTTACGACACCATCAAATTAGCCCAAAAGCCCAAAGGAGACGGAAAAGGAGGAACGTATTTCGGTGCAACTGGTTGTGGTAAAAGTTACACAATGCTTTATTTGACAAGATTGTTAATGAAAAGTGAGCATTTTGAAAGTCCAACCATCATAATGATAACCGACCGCACCGATTTGGACGACCAATTGGCAGAGCAATTTACGAACGCCAAAAAGTTTGTAGGCGACAGCACCATCATAAGTGTAGAAAGCAGAGAGCAATTAGGTGAACTAATAAGAGGCAGAAAAAGTGGTGGAGTTTTCTTGACAACCATTCACAAATTTACAGAAAGTGCCAAATTGCTGAGCGATAGAACAAACGTAATTTGTATTTCGGACGAAGCTCATAGAAGCCAGTTGAACCTGGACCAAAAAATAGTTATCAATAAAAAAGACAAGACCGCCAAGAAAACGTATGGTTTTGCCAAATATTTGCACGATTCCTTGCCCAATGCTACGTATGTTGGTTTCACAGGTACACCGATAGATTCCACACTTGATGTTTTCGGAAAAGTAGTAGATGCCTACACCATGACGGAATCTGTAAAAGATGAAATAACGGTACGTATAGTCTATGAAGGTAGAGCGGCCAAGGTTGTACTGAATAATAGTGAGTTAGAAAAAATCGAAAAGTATTATCAGGAAGCAGCCGAAGCTGGAGCAAACGAGTACCAAATAGAAAAAAGCAAAGAAGAATCTGCTAAAATGGATGCTATCTTGGGCGACCCAAAACGCTTAGATAAATTGGCAAATGACTTCGTAACACATTATGAAAAAAGAGTTTCGGAAGGTGCGACCGTAAAAGGTAAAGCCATGTTTGTGTGCAGTAACAGAGAATTTGCCTACGAGTTCTATAAAAAAGTAATCGCTTTACGTCCTGAATGGAATGAGATAAAGGTCGCTGCTGACAATGAAGAATTAAGCGAAGACGAACAAAAGAAAGTAAAGCCGATGGAAAGAATCAAGATGATTATGACCAGAAGCAAAGACGACCCAAAAGAGTTTTATAAATTATTGGGTACGTCGGATTATCGTAAAACTTTGGATGCTGAGTTTAAAAATGAGAAGTCAAACTTCAAAATTGCAATTGTAGTTGATATGTGGCTCACAGGCTTTGATGTGCCGTTTTTAGATAGTATTTACATCGACAAACCAATCAAGCAACATAATCTTATTCAAACCATATCAAGGGTAAACCGTAAGTTTGAAGGCAAAAATAAAGGTTTGGTTGTAGATTATATCGGTATTAAGCAACAAATGAATTTGGCGTTGAAGCAATACAGCGAAGGAGACAAAGATAACTTTGAAGACATTGCTCAGTCCTTAATCGTTGTCCGAAATCATTTAGATTTACTCGGCAAGCTGTTTCATAAATTTGATAATTCCAAATACCTTAATGGTTCAACCTTAGAAGTTTTGAATGTTCTCAATATGGCAGCCGAACACGCTCAACAAACAAAAGAGTTTGAAACTCGATTTATGGGTTTAGTAAAGCGATTAAAAGCTGCGTATGATATTTGTGTAGGTAGTGAGAGTTTAATACAGTCTGAAAGAGATTTTACCCATTTCTATTTGGCGGTCCGTTCCATAGTCTTCAAACTTACCAAAGGCGATGGACCAGATACAGCTCAGATGAACGCCAAAGTAAGAGAAATGATAAAAGACGCTTTGCAAAGCGATGGGGTACAGGAAATTTTTAAATTGGGTAATGATGAAGAAACCGAGCAAGATATTTTTGATGAAGATTATTTGGCGAAAATTGACAAAATAAAACTGCCTAACACCAAAATTAAATTGCTTCAACAGTTGCTTGCAAAAGTTATTGGAGAGTTAAGAAAAGTCAATCGAGTTAGAGGTATTGATTTTAGTAAAAAAATGCAAACGCTTGTAGAGAAATACAATAACCGAGATGCCAACGACATTTTCCGCAGTGAAGTTTTTGAGGAAATGGCAGAGCAATTGACCAACTTAATTTGGGAAGTACACAAGGAGTTTTCGGCGGGTGATGTATTAGGAATTGATTTTGAAGAAAAAGCCTTTTATGATATTTTGAAAGAATTGTGTGTTAAATACGATTTCAATTACCCAGAAGCTAAATTAATTGAGTTGGCAAGAGCCGTTAAAGATTTGGTTGATACACAAGCAAGATTCCCTGATTGGAACAAACGAGACGATATTAAATCAGCATTGAAAGTTGGAATAATATTATTACTTGACGAATTCGGCTATCCACCAGTAGAGAGAGACGAAGTATATGTTGAGATTTTTGAACAGGCAGAAAGTTTTAAGAAAAATAAAATGTGAATTTTCTTATTTGTCATATTGTACAATAATTCCTCTTTTGCTTAAAGGTCATACTTCTTTGAGTAGTAGCATAACAAACAAAGAAGTTATGGGCTTTTGATAGAAATAATTCGTTTTTGATAAATTTAGATAAGGGTTTCTATGTTTATTATAAATTAAATGATTCGTAACACTTTAAGATTGACCATTTATAAATTGTTACGATTTTGTAATACTATAATACTATAATGCTATAATACTATAATTATAGTAAAATGAAATTAAACATGAAAGGATACATTTCATATCTACGAGTAAGTACAAAAAAGCAAGGAAAAAGTGGCTTAGGGTTAGAAGCCCAAAGGGCTATCGTTGAATATTTTGCTAAAATGGATGGAGCAATTATTGAGAGAGAATTTATAGAAACTGAAAGTGGAAAAAATATGGCTAACCGCCAACATCTCAAAGAAGCGATTGAATTATGCAATAATGGGAATCACACATTAATAGTAGCAAAGCTTGACCGTTTGAGCCGTGATGTTAAAGATACGTTTGAAATATTAGAACAATTGAAAGGTAAACTTATTTCGTGTGATATACCAACTCAAGGCGGAAAAATGGATTCTTTTATGTTATCAATATTTGCAGGGTTAGCCCAAAGAGAAAGAGAGCTTATTAGTATCAGAACTCGCCAAGCATTGCAGGCAAAAAAAGCGAGGGGAGTTAAATTAGGTAAACCTGAAAATTTTTCTGATGAATCAAGGGCTACTGGACGAGAAAGGCACTCCTATAATTCAACACTTAATCTTAATAATAAACTTGCATTAGCTTTTGTTAGAAAGTGTAAGCACGAATCAAAAAGTCTTTCTGAAATTGCTCACGAGTTAAATGAAAGTGGTTTTAAGACTTCAAAAAATAAAAAATTTCATAAAATGACCGTAAAACGTCTATTAGATAAGGTATAATCAAATAAAAAGACTATATTTGTAGTATCATAGTTTACTACAATACTATTATTTTAAAAATTTCTGTATGAAAATAATTACTGTTGCTCATCAAAAAGGAGGCGTAGGCAAAACGACTTTATCATTGAATTTAGCTACTTTTTTTAAAGACCATCTTAAAGTTGGATTATTGGATGGTGACCCCCAAGAAAGTATTACAGGGTTGGGTAGTCTTTTAGAGGGTGTTCAAATTATTGCACATGACAAACTTTCTAAACTTGACGCCATTCAAAAAGAAGTTGATTTATTAGTGATTGATACACCACCATATCTTACCAGTAAACTTCCTGAATTATTTGATATTTCAGATTATGTTTTAATTCCTACCAAGGTTGGCTATTTGGATGTGATGGCCATAAAAGCGACTATTGCTCTTTTAAAAGAAGCTCAAAAAAGAAGACCAAATCTAAAATCTGGAGTTGTTCTTAATATGGTAAAAAACCGAACAAGTATCAATGACGAGATAAAGAAGATTATTCAAGGTTATGATATTCCGTTGCACAATACTGTAATCTGTGACCGTGTGAGTTATACACGAAGTGTAATTAGTAGTGGAGTTATGGATGGGCAAGATGAAAAAGCAAAAGAAGAAATTACAAATTTAGCTGGGGAAATAATAGAATCATTAAAATAGATACTACATTTATAGTATTATAGTATTATAGTGTTTTGGGATAAGTAGAATAAAGTAAGGCAAAAAATCACAAGTTTAAGAGAGAAAATGTTTTTCATCAAAATGAATACTACATTTATAGTTTAATAGTTTGCTATAATCATAGTATTTTTGTCTTATAAAGTGTAAGACAAAAAAAGTAAATTAGGTGTTACAATTTTGGGTGAGAAACAAAAATTCTTAAAACGAATACTATATTTATAGTTTGATAGTATCATATAATCATAGTATGCTGGGTCGGCAAGACTACGAAGAAATCACAAGTTTGGCTGAGAGAATATGGAATCATTAAAACAGATACTATATTTATAGTTTAATAGTATTATATAATCATAGTTTAATAGCATTATGGCAAAGGATAATTTTGAAGATAAAAAGAAACTGTTTGCAGAAAGTTTACTTAGTACTCCAACTAAAGTTACAATGCAAAAAGTAGAGCCTATTGACAGTAAAGGAAAGGTAGGGGGCAAAAAAGATATAAGTGAACAGATTAGTGCATGGATTCCCAGTGAGTTAATGGAGAGCGTAAGAATCAAGATGATTAAAGATAAAAAAAAATTAACTCCTCTTTTGGAAGAGTTATTGACAAAATATATTAAAGACTAATTCGTTTCTCGACTATGTAAATACAATATAGTTTACTTCTTTTTGATTGGCTTATCAAACCCTAAGCTTTTTGCTATATAAGCCGTAGGGTTTTCTACAGTGCGAAGTTTATTATAGATTTCACTATCAATCTGCATAAAGACTGCCCATTTTTTCGGGTCAGCAATGATTTCGTCTTGTTGTATTCTTGAAAATTTATAGTTATTGAGTAGTCGCATCAAATAATCTCTTTTTTCTAAAGCTGTTCCTTGATGAAACTCATTCGCTTCAGAGGCAACCGCTTCTAAGGCTAATTCAGTCTTAGATTTGACATTAAATGTTAATTCAAGTATTTTCTTTCCGTCTTTTTGCGATGGCTCAAAAGTGAAGATAACGCCTGCTTTTTCTTCCAGTTCTTTCTGTGCGGGTATCAAAGCCCATCTTTTAATTTCCTTAAAATTATAAGTGTCTGGACAGTCAAACATAAACTTTAATCTATCAATCGTGTAAGTAAAACTTCGTTGATTTCGTCCGACGTACATCATTATTATTTCGTAGAATCGTTGAGAGTAAACAGATTTTAACGAAAGAATTATTTCTAAGCTATATCGAGTGTATTGTTTCCCAAGCTCAATAAAGAGCGGAACAACGTCTGAGAGCATTGTCAGACGCACAAAAGTATTTTTTCCACTTTTGTAGTATTTTACTCGTGGAAATGGTACAAATCCTTCAAAATAGATTTCTTCTTTGCCATTTTTTTTACCAACTGTTCCAAAATCTTGAATAATTTTTTTGGTCATAATGGTTTCGACAGCCGCTTTGATTCTGTCATGTTTTTTTTCCGTAAGGTCAGAAACAGGAATCAGAAATTCTAAATTGTTGCCGCTCCAGTTAAGAGCAACATCTTTGCGTAGTTGGTTGATAACCAATGAAACCAGTTTTTTTTCAACGTCAGAAAACTCCTGACGGCTTTCTGTAATCAGGTTTGGTTGGTAGTTGTGTTCTTTTCGAGCATAATCGACCGCAAAGTTCTTTTGTGCGTTCATATTAGTAAATGTATGATAGGTTTAAAATAATCATTTACAGCTTCCTGATTGTTTTGTCTTTTTTGGTTTAATGTCTTGATTATAAGTATTTTAAATTTAAGCAAAAACGAATCAAAACGTATTCATTTCCCCCATTTTCTCACCTTTCTAATGTTATTAATTATTACTTTAGTGCTTTTTTGAGAGTCGTACTTAAAAGCAAGCTTAATAAATGACTCATAACTAAATAAATTCAAATAAAACATTGAACTCTTTATAGATAAATTGATTAAAATGAGTCAATTTAGTATTTGCTTAGAGAACCAAATTGAGCTTTTATTAACTCCCCCATTTCCTCACTTTTCTATATATGCTGTATCATTAAATACACCAATTTTAAAGGACTTTACAAAGTTATCAACAAAAAGTGAGAAATAAAAACTTTCCTCACCTTTCTACCCCTTCATTCCCCCCATTTTCTCACCTTATTCCCCCCATTTCCTCACTTTTCTACCCCTTCATTCCCCCCATTTTCTCACCTTATTCCCCCCATTTCCTCACCTTTCTCTTTGTAATTTGTTGATTGTCAGTGAGTTACAAGCCCTCTAAATCAATCAAATTATATTTGATAAATCAATAAATTATAATCAAAGAAAAAAATAAGGTATTTAAGGACTTATTCCACCGACTTTTCCACATTTACGAAAATCAAAAAAAATCAAGAAGAGGAAAAATTTTAGTAAAAGTTTACCTCCAGCAGGGGCGTGAACTAAGTTTTTAGTTTAAACCGATTTTTACTAAATTTATGAGTAAAGCTTTAAAGCATGAGATTTCGTTTTACCTTAAAAAAACTCAATCATATTAGCACCAATAAAACCTCAAAGCCTTGTCCAATTGTTTGCTAAAAGAAAACATCAAGCTGAACGCATTTAATTCATAAGTAGGTGCATCGCGATAAGCGTAGGTCAAATTCTCCTTTGCCGTATAAATCGTTGAAGAATCAAGAAATGTTATTACAAAAATCAAAGTAAATATCCATAGTTTGTCTATAAAAGTAGGCAATAGAGTAGGGTATCCCCTCACAAGATAAATAGAGGGCTGTACTTTTATCATTAAACGCTATTTCATAAATGAGCAAGCAGTACTGCTTTGATGTTCATGTAAGAAAATAAGAAAAAAATTCTTATTCTTTGTTGAAATAATATTTTTTTCTCACTTTTGCTGACTGTACAACTTTTAACAATATAACACATGATAAGATTTATATTCCAACTTTGCTGTTGTTTATTACTTTTCTCCTGCACAAAAACTAACGAACCAAGTACTCCACCCAGTATTTTAAAGTTTGATTTTGAACGGGTCAAAGCTCTTTCGACTACTATCGACCCAAGCTCAAAAGTCATCACTGTTGAAGTACCTTATCAAACTTCCATCAGTGCATTAATGCCAATTATTGACTTGCAAGATGGCGTTACGGTTATTCCAGTATCGGGTCTTGCCCAAAACTTTGCTCAGGATGTGTATTATACTTTATCCAAAGGCAGTAATAAGATTATTTACACCGTCAAGGTAAAAGTGGCTAATCAGCCCAAGCCTGAAATTTCTCAGATAAGAACCGATACCGTCGAAGCGGGTAAAGACTTGAGCATTTTCGGAAAAAACTTCGGTAAATTTGCTTTGGACATCCAAGCATTTTTGATAGATAACGAAAATAAAGAAAGCCTGCTCAAACACCAATTAATTGATTCTACCCAAATCAAGCTAACGACCTCCATTGAGCAAAAAGTGGGTTTTTATCGTATCAAAGTTAAAGTCAAAAACCAAGAAGAGATTTCGGATACCAAAATTTGGTTGGCATATCCCAGCCCCCAATTAACTGCTATTCCCAGAACTAACTTACTCAAAGGCGATACCCTTTGGTTAATGGGGAAGTACATCGACGCTACGCAATACACGTTTTTATGCCAGTTAAATAATAAAAATGCTACGTACCAACTGCCTATGTCCAAAAGCTTGCCCAAGCAATTAGGCTTTATTTTACCCAATCATGTGACCGTTGGCGAATACGAAGTCAAAATCTATAATGCTTCGGAAAAGAAATTGAGTAGCACAATGGCAAATCTAATAAGCATTTACGACCCAAATTTACCTTTTGTGACAGGGATTGTTAATACACAAGCCTTTTATAAAAAGTCAGAAAAACTCATTTTCAGTACCATCAATTTTGAAAAAATAGGAGCGAGGTTCTATCAAGTGAATTTAGTTGGGGCAACCAAAACATACATTCAAAATGGTATCTATGATGCCACAAAAAAAACTTTAAGCATTGAATTACCAGATGCTATCCAAGCGGGAACGTATGCAATTCACTTTTCGCTCTCCGAACCCCAAAAGACGATTAATTATTCATTCCAGACTGACTTACAAATTGCTGTAAAAGAGTAAGATAAATTTACACAAAGTTTATGTTTTTACGACCACTTCTTTGGCTCCTGCTTTTAGTAGGAGTCTTCAGTGCAACCATAATGGATGTATCTGCTCAAAACAAGCTTTATCTACCGACCATTAAATACACGGCTACGGGGACGACTGCTTTCAACCAAGTTTGTTACCAAGCTGACGGCATTCAGTTTTGGGTAAATAACGTCAAATGGGTCAGAGGAATAGATTATACCGAAGACTTTTGTGCGTATGGTATCTGTAAAATTAATTTTGATTTTGGTAAACTCAGACCAGGGGATACCTTTGAAGTCCGAGACGCCTGTGGAAGTGTAACCGCTACTCGAACCGTAGAAGATGACTATGTGTATGTAGAAGTTCCCAATGGTAATAGCTATACAGGTAATGGCATTGGTTCGACCGATGAATCTGCCCCTTATGGAAGATTATCAAGCCCAGTTTCGGTGGGAAAATGTGAAGCGGTGGCAATAAATGCACACGGTTTGCATAAATATTATATCAACGTGGGTACAAGTAGCTTTGGAGCTTCTTATACTTCAGGAAAGTTTCTCATCAATGGTAGTCCTCTAAACAGTGGTCTCGTCGGAGCAGACCTGCAAGGTTCGAATAATCCCATTGCATACGCCATTAATGGCAATGGCTCAATTACCTATAACGGTGGGGTGGCCTTTGGTAGTTATGCTAATTTCTCAGGTCGCAGTCCATTTAGTTTAGAATACCAGCACAATGGGGTTTTGCCCTTTGATGTGCAGGAAATAACGATGGGAGCTATTGGCTTTCGGATGCGAGATAATAATACTGTCAACGTCAAGGAATACACTTATAATGGGACTATTGAAAGCACAGAAACGGGTAATTTTAGTGCATCTACCTTCAAAATCACTTACGATGGTGCTAATTTTAAATTTTACATTGATAATGTGCTAAAAAAGACCGTCGCTCGTTCGGTGGTTTATACCAGTTCGAGCGGGGGTATTTCCAATGGCGGTGTTTTGCCTTACGGCACTGGGGTTACGTGGCAACCCAGCAATTCGGGTAGCCAATGGGTTGGCGTGATTGTCGATGGCGTATTAAATACCCGTCAACAGTTCAATGTTGCCGATGACATGACTATCAGCGAAAGTGTCGTCAATGTGGCCTGTAACGGTGGAAGTTCGGGCAGTATCACTGTCAATGTTAGTGGCGGAAAATCAGGCTTCTTATACGCCAAAAACGGGGGGGCATTTCAGAGTAGTAACGTATTTGGCGGACTAAGTGCGGGAAATTACAGCATCAAAGTCAGAGATGCTTCGGGTTGTGAAACCACCAAAAACGTCAATGTATCAGAAAATGCCGCCTTAAACTTGTCGTTGAATACTAAAGGCAATGCTAATTGCGTTGGCGAAAACAATGGTTCAATCACTTTAAATGGTTCGGGAGGGATTGGCACTTTACAGTACGGCATCAATAATGCCAATTATCAGACCTCCAATACCTTCGCCAGTTTGGGGGCGGGTACCTATACATTTTGGCTCAAAGATGCAGCGGGTTGTACGAAAACCCTAAACGAAACTATTGGTATCAACAGTACGCTCAATGCTTCGGTGAGTGCCAGCCAAGATGTAGGTTGTTTTGGTAAAAACACAGGCTCAATCACCATCACTTCGGCGGGGTCTTCATCAGGAACTATTTTGTATTCGATTGATGGCACCAACTTTGTGGCAGGAAACGTCTTCACTGGGCTGAGTGCCAACACTTACACTGTGAAAGTCAAAGACAATCTTTGTACGGTCAATGTTACTTCGCAAGTCATTTCCCAACCAAGTGATTTGCTAATTACACCATCAGTTCAAAACATCAGTTGTTTCGGTGGTTCGAACGGAAAGATTACCGTCAATATTTCGGGAGGAACGCCTGCCTATCAGTTTTCTAAGGATGGTGTAACTTACGGTAGTTCCAATGTATTCGATAATTTGGGTTTGAATAATTATAAATTTTGGGTAAAAGATACCAAGGGTTGTATCAAAGAAAGTGGTATATCGAGTATTACACAGCCGACCGCTTTAGAAATTGGGATTGATAATAAAACCGATGCGATTTGTAACGGGGGTAATACTGGCTTGGTCAAACTCAAAGTCAATGGTGGTACGAAGACTTATCAATTCTCGAAAGATGGTACTAATTTCCAAACCGATTCAACTTTTTCAACTTTAACGGCGGGAGCTTATACTTTTATCATTAAAGATGCCAAAGGTTGTACCAAAACCACCACTTCCAGCATCTTGCAACCCACTGCCATTGTTATGGACAGTCCTGTTATTACAAACTTGACTTGCAATGGCGATAATTCGGGACAAGTTGTTGTCAGTGCTACGGGAGGAATTAGTCCTTATCAATTTAGGAAAGGAGCGGATGCTCTTCAAGCTTCAGGAACATTTGGTAGTTTAGCGGCCAACACTTATATCATATATACCAAAGATGCCAATGGTTGTGAAGTAAGTATAAACGCTACCGTTAGCGAGCCAACACTTGTTTCGGCAAACATTACTATTACTAATAATTTATGTAACTCTGACCAAACAGGAATCATCACTGCCATTGGTAGTGGTGGAACGCCAAGCTACCAATATTCAAAAGATGGAATCAATTTTGTCACTTCGGGAACATTCGGAACTTTGCCAGCGGGTAGCTATACCATCAAAACTAAAGATAGTCGGGGGTGTTTGAATAGCCAAACCGTTACAGTCAATCAACCAACGGTGCTGACAGCTACACCGAGTATTACCAAAAACGTCACTTGTTTTGGTGGGAATGATGGCACAATCAATGTCTTGGCAGGCGGTGGGACGAGTCCTTATACGTATTCTGTCAATGGCACGACTTACCAAAGTGCAGCTAACTTCTCTTTTGTGATTGGTACGTACAGTTTTTGGGTAAAAGATGCCAATGGTTGTATAAAAACCACGGGCAGTTTGACACTGACCCAGCCGACCGATATTGTGCCGAGTTTGAGCGGCAAAACGTCAGTTTCGTGCTTTGGTGGCAATAATGGTACTGCTACTATTGCGGCTACGGGTGGTATTTCGCCCTACACGTTTTCGAGAGACGGTACAAATTTTCAGACTGCTGGGGCATTCAATGGTTTTTCAGCAGGTACTTCGGTATTGACGGTCAAAGACAATGTGGGATGTACTAAACCTATTTCGGTCGATATTTTACAACCCGCCCAAGCTTTGCAAGTGAGCATTGCTTCCCAATCGAATTTAAGTTGTTATCAAAATAATACAGGAAGCATTCAAGCGGTTTTGTCGGGTGGAACGAGTCCTTACCAATTTTCAAAAGACAATTCAAGTTTTCAAACATCGGGAACATTTACCGCTTTATCGGCAGGGAATTATACCATTTATGGCAAAGATGCCAATAACTGCCCAACGAATATTGGCGTAATACTTACCGAACCAAGTAACACGAGCATTTCTTTGCTGCAAAAACAAGACGTCGATTGTGCCAGTTATTCCACAGGCTTCTTCAAAGTGGGGGCTTCGGGTGGCACTGGTAACTTTACTTATAGTTTATCAGGGATAGATTTCAATGGCAACGGCTTGGTCACAACCGCCAATGGCAGTGGCTATTTCGATAATCTAAAAATTGGTAATTATACCGTTAATTTCCGTGACCAAAACTCTTGCTCAAAAGATTTTCCTGTTACGATTATTGCCAAGAGTAGCCCCATCCGATTTGACATTGCCAAAAACTTACCGACTGATTGCGTGGTGGGTAATGGTAGTATCGTGGTCAATAATACACGAGGTGGACAAGGAAACTACGTTTATCGCATCAGTAGCCAAACAATGGCTTCGGGGGCAAACACCTTTAACAATTTGCAAAATGGCAGTTATTATATTACCGTAACCGATAATTTGTGTGCTTATACCGAAGTTGTGAATTTGGAGTTGCCCAATAGCATCAAGGCTACTTATACCATCAATCCTATTAGCTGTCAAATTCCAACAGCTAATCTGAGCATTGACAATATTACGGGTGGCAATGGTGGATATAGTTTGGCCATTGATGGCAGTAATTTTTCAGCTAATCGAACTTTCAACAACCTTTCACCCAATACTTACGCTGTCACGATTCAGGATAGTCCACTATCGTGTAAAAGTGTGGTCAGCGTCGAAGTCAAAGAGCAAAACCGAGCAGATTTGAAAGTATCGGCTTTAGGAAATATCTCATGTTTTGTGGGTAATAATGGTTTTATCAATGCCATCGGCGATAATAATATGGGGCCATTCAACTACTCCATCAATAATGGTGGATTTTCGTCGAATGGCAATTTTGGCGGTTTGAGTGCGGGAACTTATAAAATATCTGCTCAAACCCGCATTGGCTGTTTGGATAGCATCCGAGTGACTTTGAGCCAACCAACGCTTTTACAATCCAATATTAATCTTCAAAGTAACCTTTGTAATGGCGACCAAACGGGCAAAATTAGCATAGTCGGCACTGGTGGCGTAAGTCCTTATCAGTATATGATTGATGGCAGTATTTATCAATCGGGCAATGATTTTACAAATCTTTCTGCGGGAAATTATACAGTAACGGTTAAGGACAATAATGGCTGTACTTTTGCTCAAAACCAAAATCTGACGCAACCAACACTGGTGACAACTGTTTCGAGCGTGTTGCAAGATGTTTCATGTTTTGCAGGAAATGACGGCAAAGGGCAAGTGATTGGTTCGGGTGGAACATTGCCCTATGCTTTTTCGATTGATGGAACAAATTTTGTCAGTAGCAATATTTTTGGTGGTTTAACAGCCAATACTTACCAGTTTTGGGTAAGAGATGCCAATGGCTGTACGAAAACTTCGACCGTCATCACCGTTACTCAACCAACGCTTTTAGTGCCTTCGGTGGCTGCATTTACCAATGCTCGATGCAATGGCAGTAGCGATGGAACGATTACGCTGGCTGCTACTGGCGGAACGAGTCCGTATCAATATTCAAAAGATAATAACACCTATCAAAGCCCGACATTGCTGACGGCTTTTCCTGCGGGGAACTTTACGGTCTATGTCAAAGACAGCAAAGGTTGTGTAAAAACCACTACTCAAACCATTGACCAACCAGCTCCTTTATCCTTGAATTTAGTTTCAAAAAGCGATTTGACTTGTTTTGAAAACCAAACTGGAAAACTGGAAGTAGGTATCAATGGTGGTACACAGCCGTATCGTTATTCTCTTGATAATACTACCTTTCAAACATCGCCCCTTTTTATAAATCTCAAGGCAGGAACGTATAATGTTACGGGCAAAGACCTTAATAATTGTACGTTTTTGCTCAGTACAAGCCTTTCAGAACCTGCATTATTGAAAGCCAGTTTTACGGTCAAAACCAATGACTGCTTTGGCGACCAAACGGGAAAAATCAACACCTTTGCTTCGGGTGGAACGACACCTTATGAGTATAGTTTGAATAATCAAACTTATCAGCCATCTACGGAGTTCGCTCAATTATTTGCAGGAAACTATTTAGCTACCATTCGAGATAAAAACGCTTGCATTTATACCCAAAATGTGGAAGTGAAGCAACCCGATGATTTGAAACTATTCCCTATCAACCAAGATTTGATTCGTTGTTTTGGGGAAGCCAATGGCTCTATTTTAATTAATACTACGGGCGGAACGCCTAAGCTCATTTATTCTTTGGACGATAAAATCTACGAAGATAAACCGCTCTTCCAAAACCTCAAAGTAGGAACATATCAAGTCTATGTCAAAGATGCGAACCAGTGTTTCAAGAAAACTGAAATTACACTGAAAGAACCCGACAAGCTGCTCATGAGTATAGTCAAACAAGCTAATCCCTTGTGTGCGGGTGAAGCCAGCGGTATCATTGAAGTCAAGGCAGTGGGTGGCAATGGCGGATATACTTTCATTCGGGATAACATATCGAAGAACATAACTGGACTTTTTGAAGGACTCACGCAAGCCGAATATACCTTCAAGGTTTTGGATGCCAAACAATGCGAAGATAATATCAAAAGCGTGGTTTTGAAGTGGCCAACACCTTTGAGTGCAACGGAAGAAAAAGTGGTAACACCTGCTTGCATTGGAGATGCCAATGGAGCAATTACGCTTTCTATGAAAGGCGGAACACCGCCTTACAAGGCTCAATTTAATGATGCACTCTCGGTAGTGAATCCATCGACGATAGATGCAATCGTTTTCGATAAACTGACTTCTGGTACGTACGCCATTCGCCTGCAAGATGCCAATGGTTGTCAGCTCCAGACTTCGGTCAAAGTTCCCGTGCCGACTCGACTAAATACCATTGATTTTAGCAGTAATTTACCCAAAGAAGTCTGTAAGGGGCAACAGTTGATACTCAACGCCAATAATCCGAATCAGACCATTCAGTGGTATCTCAATGGCACAGTAATTCCTTTGGCGGATGTGATTTTCAAGGAAAATATGCAACTTAGCAAAGACCAGCAATCTTTGACGACTTCGGTGGCAGGAAAGTACAGCGTTTCGGTCAAAAATGCGTCGGGTTGTGAAGTCAAAGCTGAATATGAACTCGTCAATAATGACAAGGCTTTGAAGGCTGACTTTTTGTTGCCAGTACAAGTATTTGTCGGTGATGAAGTGGTGGCTCTGGACATCACCAAACCAATCCCTGATAAAGTGATTTGGACATTGCCTGCCGAAGCCGACAAGATGGAAGAAAACATCAAACGTATCAAGTTTGCTTTTGTCAATCATGGCAAATATGTGGTGCAGATGCAAGCCTTTTTGGGTGACTGTATCACCATCGTTAAGCATGATATTGAGGTTTTCAAACCTGAAGACATTGATAAAACCGACCCCAAACTGGGTTATGACAAAACCAAACTTATTAGTAAGGTCGCTGTTTCACCAAACCCCAATTATGGAAAGTTTAGTGTCACGGTAGATTTGGTGCGAGCCAAACCCATTGAAGTGAGTTTGGTACGGGCTTCTTCGGGGCAAACAGTCTATAAAACAACGTTGAGCGAGGCCAAACAACAACATCTTTTGGACATGGATGTGAGAGTGAAGTCGGATAATTACCTGCTCATTGTCAGAAGTGAAGATTCCGTCAACCAAACAAGGATTGCCATTATTGATTAGCCCCCCAACAGCAACGACTGACCGCCCCCGATGGGGAGTAAAAAATGAAAAAGACTGTTATTATATTAAAAATCACCTTTTTTTGCTTATTCTTTGGGCTACATAATAGCCATGCCCAAGACTTGGAAAAGTTAAAGAACTTTCGAGTAAAAGACCTTTTTAATGGAGGTATCAAAGTCAATGGTGGCATTACGGCCAATCATACTTACTACAATGCTTGGGGGATTGCGGATAGACAAGTACCGCTGAACTTTTTGTACAGCGGTAATCTGACTTTGGATATTTTGGGTAAAATCAAAATGCCTGTACAGTTTAGTTTTTCTAACCAAAATGTGCAGTGGGCGGCATTCCGCTTTGCTCATCCTTTTGATAAAAACTACAGATGGGCGGCATCCCGCTTCGCACAGCCTTTTAATCGTTTGGTTTTGAAACCAACTTACAAAGCTTGGACGCTGCATATTGGAACTTGTGCCTTGAATTTTTCGCCTTATACGCTGGCAGCTCATCGTTATGATGGTATTGGTGTGGAGTATAAACCTAAAGGTAAAGACGCTACAAAGACTCAATTTTATGGAAGTTTGATGCTCGGTAATCTAAAAAAGGCTACCCGATTGGATACCGCCTTTACGGTTCGCAATAATCAACCCTCTTTTAAACGTTTTGGCTTTGGGGTGATGTTGGGCGTAAAAAAAGAAAAAGATGCAGCCGAGCTTATTTTATTTACGGCTAAAGACCAGTACAATTCATTGCCTTATTCGTTGGATGCCCAACGCATTTTCCCGCAAGCCAATGTGGCTACTTCGCTGAAACTCAAAAAGGGCATTGGCAAACAACTCAGTATTCAATCGGAAATCGCTCTTTCGGGTATGACGACCGATATGCGTGCAACGGAGGGTGCCAGACAAAAAACATTTTTTAATTCTTATGCGGGTTTATTGCCGCTCAATGCTTCGACGACTTATAGCAAAGCCATTCGTTTGGGACTCGATTATAAAGGAAAAGGTTTTACGAGTGGTGTAGAATATAACCGAGTTGACCCCGAATACCGTACTTTGGGTGCGTATTATTTTACTAATAACCTCGAAAACATCACGGCTAAAGTAGCTACGCAACTCCAAAAAGGTAAAGTTTCTATCAATGGAAATGTGGGTTTACAAAGAGACAATTTGAATAAAGATAAATTACAAACCCTCAGTCGATTTGTGGGGATGGCCAATGTGGCTCTCCAACCTTCTGAGAAAACAACTTTGAATTTCTCTTATTCCAACTTTTTGAGCTATTCAAATCTTCGTTCGAGTTTTGAGTATTTGACCCAAATCACGCCTTATGATGCCCTTGATACGCTGAATTTTCGACAAATCAACCAAAACATCACGGCCATGATGAACTTTGCTTTGCCATCAGCATCGGAAGATATTAGCAAGAATTTGGCTATCAACTTAATTTACCAAAATGGCAATGACCAGCAGGGGGGACAGAATAATTCATCTGGGCGGCATTCCGTGAAACTCTATAATCTTTCTGCCAATTATGGCTATGGTATCAAGAGCCAAAAGCTCAATTTGGCTGGAGCAATGAATGTAAGTAAAAGCGAAATAGCTGCCTTCAATGATTTGATGTGGGGGCCTTCGCTGACATTGAGCAAAGAGTTTAAAAATAAACTAAGTAGTATGATGGGTTTGATGTATAGCAGTTCTGTAGCCCAAGGAAAGGCTACCAATAATATTCTCAGTGGACGATTAGGCTTGAGTTATGCCATCAAGAAGAAACATAATTTGACATTGAATATCATTTATTTAGATAAACAAAGTCTGGCTATTGAACGCCGTCAGCCTTCGTTTCAGGAGTTGACCGCTACTTTAGCTTATGCTTATCGCTTTACACATGCTCTAAATCCGAAAGCAAAGGCTGCAAAAAAATAAACATCCATCATTTTGATGCTTAGGTATCAAAAAAGACATACAAATATTTATGAGGATTTTTACTAACATACAATCCATTACAAGGTTTTTCAGAACTTCTTTAACGCTCTTGGTTCTTTTGCTTTCAATCGAGGTATGGAGTCAGAACTACCCCGTTACTTGTACGCCCATCGTCAAGCCGAGTTACTCTTTGAAATGGTCAGAGATTAGTACCAATAACGATATGTTCAAGGTGCATTTATTGCTCAAAGACCTGACCAAAATTTCGGTGGATGTTTATTTAAAAATCCGTTTGTCGGGCGTTGGGGTTGATATTCGCACCGTAGATGGTTTTATTCCAAGCCAAACTTTGACACTAATTTCTGGGGAACCAAGAATGCTGACCGCCAGTGATTTAGCCGAGTATTTCAATATATCTAATTTAGTAGTGGATGGGGTGGACATTAGTGCCTTGTATAATGGTGGACGCTTGCCCGAAGGTTTATATACTTGGACGGTAGAAGCCTACGAAATTGACCGAAATCGACAAGTATCGAATACGGGAATGGCCTTGATGAATGTATTTAAAAACTATCCGCCCATCATCAATATTCCACAGGATGGGGCGATTCTGCCCGTCACCACACCCCAAAATGTTTTGTTTTCATGGACGAGCCGTAGCACGGCCTCACTCAATGCGGCACAAGGGAAAACGTATAAACTTAGAATTTACCCCCTCAATGGCGATGATGACCCAAATGTAGTAGCCAATAGTGGTATTCAACCAATAGAAATTACCACCACAAATCCTTTTTTCAGCTACGGAGCGGGGAATATTCCGTTGGAGAAAGGTAAACGTTACGCCGTACAAGTGCAAGAATCAGATGATGCCAGTGCGGATGATTACGAAAACGAGGGAAAAAGTCAAGTCGTTACTTTTAGCTACGGCAAACCCTGTGTAGCTCCCGAAGGTATGGTGATTAACCCAATTGGCAAAGGAAGAGTGGAATTGACTTGTGAAGCCAGTGCCGAAGATACCGAGAGTTATCCCGTCACAGCTTGGTATAAAACACAAACACCCAAGACTTTGATTTGGAATTCTGTTCCTTTCAATGGTAACAGTGTAGTCATTAGTGGATTGAAAGATAAAACACCCTATGAGTTTAAGTTAAGTTCGGCTTGTGGAGACAATACCAACACTATGGCCGCACTCGGTGAAGGAGATATCCCTTCGGGTGACCCAAGTACTGAACCAGAAACATTTAAGATTGATGATTCGGAGTTTGATGAAGAAGAACCTGAAGTGTTAGACCCTGCTATTCTTGACCCTTATACGATTGGTATAGAAATCAATGCCGATGGTATGACAAGACCTGTGGAGACTTTAGATGGCATTTTCAACAAAATTATCAAGCCTGAATGCGTGACTAATGCCGATGCTTATGCTGAATGTAGTCCTAATCATCCACCAGCACCCAACTTAACTGATACAGGAGTATTATCATCCATTGCTGTTGGGGATGTACTCGGTATTTATGATTACGCTGTGTTGATTACAGAAGTAGGTGGTGGGACAGATTTATCTGGCAAAGGTTTGGTTAAACTACCATTCCTTGAAAATTCCTATATGGCAGTTGAGTTTTCTGGTATCAAAGCAAAGAAAGAAGAAATGCGTATGCAAGGAGGTTGTGTATATGAGGTAGGTGATTATTTCCGCACTCGCCCAATTAGCCAAGCTGATTTGCAAAATGAGCAAGTCAGAACCATTGCCGAGATTATCAAACTCACCGAACCTACGGTTTTTCATGGTGACTTAGAAGTAGCCATAAAAAAATACCAAGAAAAAGGTAGTGAAATAGCGAGCAAAGGAACAGCTACGCCACAAGAAAGACAAGATTTATTGACTTATACCAAAGGTGTAGAAGTAGCCATTGGTACTTGGAAAGATAAGTTTTCGGAGGTATTTGGTTCGGGCGAAACTGACCCTAAAATAGCCGAAATCTTAGGCGATATGACGGCTATCTTGACCCAACTCAATGCCGATAAACAAACCATTGAAGGCGGAACGCCGCCCGCAGGAACAAGTTATCCGACTATTCCTGATTTAAAAGCAAAGATTGATACCATTATTGAGAAAATAAAGGCATTACAGCAAGAAAATATGCCTAAACCACCGAAGATAAGAAATCTATTAGCTGAAAAAATAACAGACCATTCTGCCAATATAAAATGGATAGGTGATGAGCGATTTACAAAGTATGTAATTACATATCAAAAAATAGGAGAAGGCGAACAAATACAAATTATAAATGGTACAAATCTTAATCTTATAAATTTGGAGTCAAATAGCCAGTATCAAATCAAGGTTGAAGGATATATTGGTGAACAATTAGGATATACACACCCTATCCATTTATTAAATACATTAACGAATACGATTCCCAAACCAGAAAACCTTCAATATGAGGTTATTGATGATAAAAGTGTTAAACTTACTTGGGATAAAAATAAACTGCACAAGGGGTATAAATTGATATATAAAGATAAAAGTGGTTTAGAAAAATTCGTTCCAATAGGTAGTGAAAACTCTATCACATTGAAAGATTTAGACCCAACACAATTATATGATTATAGTATCGTAGCTTTTAATGGAAAAACTGAAAGTGAATCAGCATTGGGTAATTTTAGTACTGAATTAATATGCGATTTAAAAATTAGTTCTTCCAGTACTCGAATAATAAGCGGAGAAGGCGTTTTGATAAGTGCAGGATGTACTACTGGTACTTTGTCATGGGGGCATGGTAAAACAGACGTGCTGATAACCGAAACTCCAACAACTACAACGACTTATATTGCTATTTGCGAAGTTGTTAGAGGTACGGAGAAAAAGACCTGTACTAATAATATTGAAATCGTAGTTTCTCCAGTAGAATGTACGGCTTTTACCATAAATGCCTCCAAAACCACAATTGATGAAGGAGAATCGGTTACGTTAACTGCTTCTGGGTGCGATGGCGAATTAACTTGGGATAATGGTTTTGGGACAAACATTTCAATAACTATAAATCCTTTATCAACTAACACATATTCTGCGAAATGTAAAGGTGCAACAAATATTATTTGTTACGCAAGCAAACGTATTCTATTAAACTGTAATGTAACATTCACTAATATAAGCCAATCCATTGACTTCAGTACAGTATTAGGCATTTTGACTGGACCAAACTTTCCATTTGCCAAGGTTAATCGAACCCTAAGTGCAGGTATACAATGTAATAATCTTTTGTCTTTCACTTGGGAAGGGAATGCTAAACTGGACGACAGACATGAAAGCTACATATCATTAAAGGATGTGAAATCAGATATTACTTTAAAAGGCTCTTGTAAATCAGAAGCTGGAACATGTGACAAAGAGTTGATAGTAAAGGTATATGATAAAAAATGTGATAACCGATATGCACATTTTAAGCGTATAGTATATATGGGCAAAGAGACGGAATTGTATCTTGCAAATTGTACCAATGTTGAATGGGATAATGGCATGAAAGGGAGTTCTATAAGAATACCAACACCATTAAAAAGTACCATGTTTGTTGCTGATTGTGGGGGCTGTAAAGAGTATTTTACCGTGAATCCTTATGAAACACTCAGTGAATTAAAAACATATATTGTTACGGATAGATATAAGCCAGCACAAGTACCATATCCGCCTACAGTAGATTTAAGTATGGATGGGTGTGTAGGGCAAGTTTCTTGGTTTAGTGAACCTACTACCAAAGAAATTAGTACTATAAAAACGTTTCCTCGCCGTTTTGACGTAGGAGGTAAATCTGTTGACATATTAAGTAGTTATATTACCATTCCAACAAATCCAACAGTAAATACCACTTACACTGCACGATGTACTGGTGCAAATGGTACTTTTATTGATAAATCGTTTAGCCTAATAGCATCATCTAATAGTTGTTTAAGGTTTAAAGATAATATATCGACAATTGCTAAAGGAGATAAAATCAATCTTGAAATCTTAGGCTGTATAGGAACATTAACATGGAAAAAAGGAACAGAAATTTTAGGAACAGGAGCTTCTATAACAGATGTACCCCTCCTTGAAACAACCTACACAGCATCTTGTAGTAATCCAGTATGCTCAGAATCCAGAAAGATTATAGTTACTCCGTGTTCGCCTTCTAATTTCCAAGCAAATACAGCTAAAAAATCGGTCAAAATAGCTGAACAAACAACTTTATCTATCAATGGATGCACAGGAGGTGAGGTACTTTGGAAAGATGAAAATGGTGAAGATATGGGTATAGGTAGAGCCATCATTGTAGCTCCTTATAAAACCACTACCTATATTGCCACTTGTAATGTTTCAGGTTGTACAAGTAATGTTAAAATCGACGTACCTATAAACCTTCCACCTCCGATACTTTGTGAAGAATTAATACCATCAGCATCTAAAAACCCAGTACCGATTTGTGAACAAGTTACGGTGAATGCTACGGGTTGTACAAATGGTAAAATAGAGTGGAATAATGGTATTGAAACCAAAACGCAGGAAGTAGGTAATACGGCAGGAGTGAATTTTACAGTTACTACTCCAAATACACATTTTATTGCTACTTGTAAAAAAATAGGATTACCTTCTTATGGTGCATCAATAGATGTAAATGCTAAACTTTGTTTTGATGCCCTTGCAACGCCGAATAAAGTAAGCCCAAACAAAAACGAATCTGTAGTATTATCATCGTCTGGTTGTATTAATAGCGGAATAGTTAGTTGGAAAAATGTACAAACTAACCAAGTCGAGAGTTTTGTTAATAGTACGAAGGTAATAAACGCCTATACAAAGTATGACGTAACTTGTATCTCTAATGGCTTTGAGCCAATTACCAAGACCGTTGTGGTTGCCATCAAAACACCTACAAGCCCTACCAGTGGTGGTTCGTTTTATGATGAAGGAGGAGCAACAGCCTGTAATTCAATGGGATTATATGGACGTGACGGCTTTAAAATATGTGATAATAACAATTGTATTGATGGACAACAAGCATTTAATATAACGGCCAATGCACAAGGACAAACAAGATACTCTATAAAAATACAAAGTGCTGGCTGTGAAGGTGGACAATTATGGACTTGGAGAGACGGGGATGGAACGGAAACGACATCAACCAACCAAGAATTTCAGTTTTTTCCAAAAAAAACAGGGTGGTTATCGCTTACTTGTAACTCATGTACAAAAAATATTACTGTTTGGGTAACAGAACCATTAGATTGTAATGCTTATAAAGATGAAAGCAATGATAAGATTGGTATAAAGGAGTTACCTTTTGCATTTGGAAAATCAGACTATCTACTTTATAACCGAAACTCTTGCCCTTCCACTCAAGGAACTATTTGGACAGATAAAACAGATGATGGGTCTGGGAATTATAAAGTTTTGGCTGTTGGTGAAGAATTTAAGGTAAAACAATCAGCTTCTGCAACATCTACTGCTGGTGAAACATCCACATTACAACCCGCAAAATATTATGCTATTTGTAAAGTTGGCACAGCACAATGTGAGCAAGCATTCGACAACCCACTTTTAATAGATAGTGGTTTGAGAGTTAGTGTAACACCACCCGCTATAAGTACACCTATAAATGTTGCTCAAAATAGCGTAAGCGATGCCAATAGTGCATGTGCTACTGGAGCAACTGTACCACTCAAGCAGGCTATGTCGGGGTACATAGCAAATTTAATATGCGAGGATATAAACCTTTTACGAGGAACTGATGGAAACATATCCGCCGAAGAAGTAACAAAGTTTTTGCCTAAACTTGCAGATGCTCTTAATGCTATTGGTCCATACCAATTACCAACTAATACCAGTGCTATTGTAAGTGCCATAGTAAACGGTAATATAGCAGAATGTGATTTTGGAAATGCAGCCGAATTATTGGCAAGCACATTCGAAGGCGAAATTCTAATAAGCGATTATAAAGAAAAAACAAAGACTTCCTCAGAAGTAAATGATAAATTATTACAAGACTATCTTGGTAAAAAATACATCATTGACTTACCAGACCCTGATACAAAAACAACTACTAAGAACTATAAAATAGGTAATTATCTGGTAAGCTTTTATGTTGATGTGGTAAGGAATACCGCAGGTAATTACATAATCAATGGAAAAGAGTATAAACCTTTAGTTTATGACGGTAGTAACGGTTTTGCGGGCTTTTATGATATTAGCATTCTGCCAAGCATCAATAAAGATGAAAATGGAAAGTATCTGACCGATGATTTGAATGCCAAAGGTGGTTGGCTTTTGCCTGCCTCCCAATATTATGAATTTAAACCATATCAGCCATTTTTAGAGAATACACTCGCCGAATTACAGCCTAATTTCTTAGATTCTTTTGAATCATATTGGAATGTTTTACACAAATGCACATCAACTCAACTGAGAGCCTATGACAACGGAATCGTGCCTGAGTGTTTTTGGAAAGGAGTTGGAAACCCCAACTTTGCACAATTGGCGGGTGTTATTGATGAAACCTATCGGACAGGGGTAAATTTTGGACAATTTGGCAAATTCGTAATGCCACTTAGTAATATAGACGACCTACTTCGTGATTATCTATTGGGAATTACCTGTGAAGACGAGTTGTGGGATAATATCAAGAAAATAGACAAACTCGAAGATGAGATACGCAAGCTTGATTATGATAGTGAGCTTATCAATTTTGTAGTTGATAAATGGAAAAACGAACAAATAGAAACACTTGCCGAAGACATTAGTGCTTGTGAAGAATACATAAAATTCAAGAAAAAAGTACCCATGTATGCCGATATTGTATTAAACTGGGATAAATGGGTGAGTGGGTTTGATGCACTTCATAGCAACATTGATAAATACGTTGAGACTTTTGCCAAAGATTTAGGCAATATAGGCACGCTAAACGATTTACAGAATTATGCTATCGGCAAGCGGATGTTTGAAGTAGGTAGTATATTTGCTACTGCAGGTGGAGCAAGCCCTGCCGAAGTAGGAGTAAATACCCTAAAAAAACTCCCTAAGCTGCCTAAAAATATACCTTTACAAGCAATTGAGCATACAGCCACCGAAGTTAAAGTAATTGCCGAAGGCCAAACTACGAGTTTGTTTACTGTAAGTAAAGAAGGAGTATATACCTCAGAGCGTTGGTTTACAGGTACAGGTGTAACAACGAAGCTCGATGAAGTGACAAATGTTCATTTCATGGAAAGAGGCAGTAGCTTTAAAACTGGTACAATTGAATTTGTTGAAGATGCCAACGGAGAAAAATGGTTAAAAGCCACAACAACAGCCTCCCGTTATGCCAGTTACCCAAATATTCAGAAATTAGCTACCCATGTTTTAGATGAAGTAGATAATTTAGCCGATGATTTATTATCCACTTTAGAAGCAGATTTAGCTGGAAACAATGCTTTAAAAACTGCTTTTGAAGAAGATGTGAGTTTGTTGGATACTTGGAAAGGAGTTAAGGATGGAGGAAGTTTAGTAAAAGATATTTTATCGAAGAATATTTTAAAAACGATAACTAAGTATGACAAAAAATTAGGGCAAATGGTAAATTATCCTAAATATAACAACGTAGCTTTAGGAAAAGATGCAGGAGGAACATTAAAACAATTTGGAGATGATGTTGGTGCTAATGTTTGGATAGTTGAAACAAATAATGTTTTTACTTCAATGTATGATTTACCTGATAGTTGGTCTTTTGAAAGGTCTATTACATCTGTACTTAATGAAACTGTTGGAATAAACAAAGGTAAAGTTTTATTTGATATTAAAGGTGTTAATATCCAAAGAGCAATAGAAGGAAATGTAATTTATAGTCCTTATAATGGACTTATCACAGAGTTTGAACTACAATTACTATTAAGAAATAAAAATTGGTATGAGAATGCGATTTTTCATGAAAGTGGTAGAGTTTTAAATCGAACAGAAATGGTTACTAAAAAATTAAAATATCTTGGAAACTGATGGAGGATTTACTGAAAATAAAAAATAAGAGAATTATTAGTATAGTTCATAACTATTCAGAAAAGTCTTTAAAAATTAATTTTGAGGATAATGAAAGCATAATTTTTAATGGTTGTGTATTAACTATTGATACAGGAATTATAGGACACATAATTTCTTATGTATCAAATACTGGTACATTAGGAATGGCCTTCGAATTGAAAAGAATGAACCAAGACCCCGATGACTTTAATTTTGTTATATTGAGCAGAGATATTAAAGACTTGGAGCAAAAAAATGAACTTTTAATTTCATATAAGCAAATGGAATGGGGTGATATGGCGGTGTTCCAAATTTGGGGATAAGCATTTGCCACAAGGGTCAAATTTATACGACCATATTTTTTCTACTGATGAAGCCTATTACATTACTCGTGATTTGGAAGGGTCTTGTTTGGTTTATAATGTAGCCAAAGTAAGTGATTGGAAAAATTGTGGCTATAAAACTCCTTGCCCGAACCTCTGGAAAAAATCAGATTTGAGTTTTGGAACTACAACTGGTGATAAAGTTGCTGATGGAATTGCTTATGGTTTTGTAGGTGTCTTGGCAAGTTTTGGATTGGTGGAAGCGGCGGTTTCAGGTGCAATTTCAGAAGGCTTAACAAGCATTACTACCCAAATTACGCAAGATAAATTAAACTTGTTATTTACTTTCATTCAAACTTTGGTAGATTGTCCTGATTGTAATGATGTGGGTGATTTTAGTGCAAGGTTTGCCACAAATTATGCTATTAATTTTGCGGCTGGTAAAGTAATTGGAGCTGCACTTGAAACAACCGCTGCCCAGAAAGTAGGAGCATGGATGTTTGCTAAATATTTGGCGGCTAAAACCACAATATCAAGTTCAACTTCAAAAATACTTAGTAAAGGGCTTGCTCAAATTGCCCAAGCTAAAAATAAAGTTAATAGTTATATTGATAATGTTTGGGCTAAAGTTGAAAGTTGGTTAGGCTCTGCTACATCTTTAACATTCAATTCTTTATTAAGAACTAATTTAACAAAAATAGGAGTAAGTATTAACCCTTTAGATTATGCCTTAGCTTCTGGTTCAAGAGCAGGGGCTATCGTAGGTAGAGGTGTTAACATTGAAACAAAAGAAATAATTTTTGCCGACCAAATATTTGATATTATAGGCAAAAAATGTATTTTTCCTAAAACAGGGTTAAGGTCAATTGAAGGCTTTCTTGATGATGGGATTCCTTTTACGATGAAAGAGGTTGAATCGGGAGACTTGACTACTATTGTTCCCAATATTAATGAAATGTATTTGAATTTACTACGTCCCGATGAACCAATTTTTTGGACAGGGGTAGAAGGCTATTTGAAAGTAGGTTTTGATAGTTTCATATACACAGGTGGACCACTCAAAGGGCAAAGTGTAATTGTTACACAGCAACTCATTGAGAAAGAATTTTCAAAAGGTATAGGATTAGGCTCATTGAAAATTAAAAATGATGGAATCTTAAGTAAGATAAGGGTATTTTTGAAAAATGGAGACAGTTTTCTGTTAGATTTAACCAAATTAAAACAATAAAAAATTATGAATAAATACCTAAAGATTACTGATGAGTTTTATGATTATTTTACAAGACGTGCAGTTGGTGTCAGCAAAACTACTGGTCACTGGCAAATGAATAAATCATTTGATGGTAATTGTGATAATTTTTTTTGTTTTTTTGAAATGTTGTCTTTTTGGGAATTGACTTTCGATTGGCTTTCGATTGAAGAAGTTACTTTTCCCAATTATGAAGAAATTTTTAGGAATAATATACCTCATAGATATATTAAAAGTGAGAATGTTAATTTTCGAGATTGGAAACAGTTAGTCTTAAATAATAGTAATAGTGTTTTACCTCAAGAAGACACGTATAGATATTTTGAAATAGTTTTTAGTATTAATGTTAATGATGCTGGTTCTATGCTTAAAAATGAATGTATAGCAGTTTTTTCATGGTATCCTTATAACGAGAAAGAAAATAATACTGATATAGCTGTCTTTTTAAAAATGAGAGGCGAACCTTTTTACATATATCCATGGGGAAAAGAATATCCAGATTTTTATTTATCAAAAGAATGTGTTGAACATAATAGAAAATTATTAAGAGAATCAATGATGAAATTAGAAAGTAAAGGTTTTGAGATTGAAAGTTTTGGCTTTGAGTGGGGTTCTCACCCAAGATGGAAAATCGATAAATATGGATTTATCGATTGAGACTATTGCGTCTCAATTTTATGAATTTAAACCATATCAGCCATTTTTAGAGAATACACTCGCCAAATTACAGCCTAATTTCTAGATTCTTTTATGTTTTACACAAATGCACATCAACTCAACTGAGAGCTTATGACAACGGAATCGTGCCTGAGTGTTTTTGGAAAGGAGTTGGCAACCCCAACTTTGCACAATTGGCGGGTGTTATTGATGAAACCTATCGGACAGGGGTAAGTTTTGGACAATTTGGCAAATTCGTAATGCCACTTAGTAATATAGACGACCTACTTCGTGATTATCTATTGGGAATTA
>JBKBSS010000397.1:0-2517 GCA_046291385.1 Emticicia sp.
CTTGTACAAGTTTCTTACGCTATCGGTGTTGCAAAACCATGTGGTTTGTTTATTGACACTTACGGAACTGCTAAAGTTGATATGACAGACGGAGAAATCGCACAAAAAGTAGCTGAAATCTTCGACATGCGTCCGTATGCAATCGAGCAACGTTTGAAATTACGTAACCCAATCTACTCAGAAACAGCCGCTTATGGCCACATGGGACGTAAAAACGAAATCGTAACAAAAACTTTCAAAGGGCCAGATGGCACAACAGTTACGAAAGAAGTAGAACTTTTTACTTGGGAAAAACTTGACTACGTTGATGCTGTAAAAGCAAAATTTGGTCTATAATTTTTTCGAGTTTAAGATAAAAAAACGGAAGTCGAAAGGCTTCCGTTTTTTGTTTGTGGTAGCAGAAGTCTCCAACTTGTGATTTCTCATAAAACATTCCCTCAAAACACATTGTTCATTCTGAAAAAGAATGAGTAATTTCGCAGAAAAAACTATCAATCTGAATGAAACTCAATAATCAAAATAGATTTATCATTCTGAGTATGCTTTGTCTGCTATCACTCTCGACAATGGCTCAGATTGCAAAACCTACCACCGTTCCTCAAACCTCAATACCTCAACCATCAAAGCCAACCGTTTATGCAATCATTGAGCAAGTGCGTAAAAAACACGCTCCCGATAAACGTGTAGTTTTTTTTCAAGCCGAACTTGATTCTAACCGAATTGTGGGAAAAACCAATTTGCCCGCCGCCAAGAAAGATTTGTTAAGTCGCTTAAAATCAAATGGTTATGCTTTGCTTGATGCTGTAAAATTGTTGCCCGATAACGACCTCCTCGAAAATCGTAATTGTGGAATTGCCAATATTTCGGTGTTAAATTTACGCAGTCAACCCAAAGAATCTGCCGAATTGGCTTCGCAAGCCTTACTCGGAACGCCCCTAAAAGTACTCGACCGAGAGCGAAATTGGTACATGATTCAAACCCCCGATAATTATATTGGTTGGGCCGATGGTTCAACTTTTGCCCGTATTACTCAATACCAATTCGACCGTTATCAAGCCAATCAATTCTTGATGTTTGCCAAGCCCTACGGTTTTTCGTATGCCAAAGCCGACGAAAATTCTCAGACAATTTCTGACCTTACTTGGGGGAATATTTTAGCCGTAAAAGATACTTTACAAGATTTTTATGAAATAATATATCCCGATGGGCGTAATGCTTTTATCTTGAAAAAAGATGCTGTTGGACATCAAGAGTGGAAACAATCAGTCACGGCTTCCGAACAAAACTTGGTCAATTCAGCATTCAGAATGCAAGGTTTACCATATTTATGGGGCGGAACTTCGTGGAAAGGTGTAGATTGTAGCGGTTTTACTCGCATGATTTATCAATCGAACGGAATTTTATTGCCCCGTGATGCTTCGCAACAAGTTTGGTCGGGTGTAGAAGTACCTTTTGATAGCCTTCAAGTAGGAGATTTATTGTTTTTTGGCGAAAAAGCAACGTTCGAAAAGTCTGAGCGTGTCGTACACGTAGGAATGTGGTTGGGAAATAAAGAGTTTATTCATTCTTCGGGAATGGTAAAAATGAGTAGTTTTGATGAACGTTCGCCACGCTACGATGCCCACAATGCAGGCCGATATTTACGAGCCAGACGTATTTTAGGCACGGAAAAAGGAATAGTTTCGTTAAAAAAATAAATCTGTGGAGCGAAACGGTTCGCCGTTGCGATTCCAGTTCCCCGTTGTGATTTCACTTCGTTCGTGTCAGTAAAGTGTTGATAATAAGTGAAATAGAAAGTATTTTATAGATTTGTTCTATGGTGAGGGTTTATGCGATAACCCCCTACAATTTTGCAAATGGCTGTAAAATGATTTGTCAAACTTACACTTATTACATACATTCGTACATTCTTAAAAATATTCAACTAATTATATAAAAATGAAAAAATCAATCATTTTTTCAGTCTTTACGCTTCTTGTTGTTTTTGCCTGTAAGCAAACCCAAAAAACACTTTCCGACGAAAGTTATTCTAAGCTAACGGACGATGAAAAACGCAAAACCGAACACGCAGTTGACGGTATTCAACTGGCTGACCCTGATTTGGAAGTAACGCTTTTTGCGTCAGAACCAATGATGATGAACCCAACCAACATGGATATTGATGCCAAGGGAAGAGTCTGGATTTGTGAAGGATATAATTACAGAAATAAGCTAAACCCGAAAAATCCGTACAATAAAAAAGGCGACCGAATCTTGATTATGGAAGACACTAATCAAGATGGAAAAGCTGATAAAAGTACCGTTTTCTATCAAGGCGAAGACATCAATTCAGCCCTCGGAATTTCGGTTTTGGGCAATAAAGTAATCGTTTCTTGCTCACCAAATGTGTTTTTATTTACCGATGAAAACAATGATGGGAAAGCCGATAAAAAAGAAGTGATTTTTACTGGCTTGAAAGGAGTTCAGCACGACCACGCCATTCACGCATTTTCGTTTGGGCCAGATGGAAAACTTTAT
>JBKBSS010000398.1:0-2503 GCA_046291385.1 Emticicia sp.
GACATAAATATGTTGCAATTGCCAGAATATCAAGGAGTTGACTACGCAAATCGTATCGAATATTCAACTTTGATGACGCAACGCAAACTAACAACTTTGGATATTGAACGTATCCAGAAAGGTGTAATGCCAAAGGTGTTTTTTAGTGGTTCGTTGGGAGCGGGACATAGTAATCCACGTTTCAATCCTTTCGAGCGTTGGTTCGGTGCATCGGCTTTGAGTTTGGGTGTGCAAGTTCCGATTTATGATAGCGGACTTCGCAAGATTCAGGTGCAACAACAAAATGTCAATTTGACGAGAATCGACCAAAGTGCTTTGTTATTGCGTGAATCATTTGAATTACAAGCCAGCCAAGGCATTATTAGCTTGAAAAATGGTTTGGAAACACTCAAATCTCAAAAAGCAAATATGGAACTGGCAACGGAAGTTGTACGAGTTTCAAAAATCAAATATCAAGCTGGTGCAGGAACAAACATCGAAGTCGTAAATGCGGAATCATCATTGAAAGAAGCACAAACCAACTATTTTGCAGCATTGTATGATTTATTGATTGCAAAAGTAGATTTAGACAAAGCAATGGGTAAACTATTGGCCGAGTAGCCCAGTTGGCAGTTTTCAGTAATCAGTCTGGATGCTTTCTGAAAAAAATCAAAATATAGTCATTCACTCATTCAAACATTCAAAACGGGCGGCGTTTCGCCTCATTCATTAATTTTAATATGAAAAACACATTATATATTTTATCAGCAGTTATCATTTTGGCTTCTTGCTCGAAAGGAGGCGGAGACAAAGTTTCAGAAAAAAGAGCGGAACTCGTTAAGCTTCAAGCCGACGAAAAAGCAATTGCGGCAAGTATCAAAAAACTACAAGCAGAGCTTGATATTCTTGACCCAAAGAAAGAAGTCGAGAAAATTATTTCGGTAACAGTTTCGCCGATTGCAACGCAAACTTTCAAGCACTTTGTTGAAATTCAAGGTCGTGTTGATGCAAAAAACAATCTTTTTGTTTCGCCTCAAATGGGTGGAGCTATCACCAATCTTTACGTAAAAGAAGGTGATTTTGTAAAACAAGGTCAATTAATTGCTACGATTGATAATGCAGTTTTGAAGCAATCAATCCAAGAAATTGATGTGCAATTGGGTACTGCCAAGGTTTTCTACGAAAAACAAAAATCGCTATGGGACCAAAAAATCGGTACTGAAATTCAATACATTCAAGCAAAAGCGAATGTTGAAGCCCTTGAAAAACGTTTGGCTACGCTTCAAACGCAAACAGGAATGACGAAAGTAATTTCTCCATTGAGCGGTTTTGTTGACGAAGTACGAATGAGAGCAGGCGAAATGGCTGCCCCAGGTTTGGGAATCGTAAGAATTGTAAACTCGGATAACTTAAAAGTAGTAGCACAAGTGGCTGATACTTACGCAAGTACAATCAGACAAGGCGATGTTGTGAATATCAAATTTCCAGATTTAGGCAAAGAAACAACTGCTAAATTGTCGTTTGTTGGTCAAACCGTAAATCCTGCTTCGAGAACATTTTCGGTAGAGGCTTCAATTTCTAAAATTGACCCGCAATTAAAGCCAAACATGACGGCCGTAATGAATATCAACGACCAAGCGAAAGGTAATGCGGTTATTATTAACCAAAATTATATTCAGCATACAGAGTTGGGCGATATTGTTTATGTAGCCGTAACCGAAGGTGCAAAAAAAGTAGCACGTAGCCGCAAAGTGACTACTGGCATCACTTACAACGGTGACATCGAAATTACATCGGGCTTGCAAGCGGGCGATATGCTTATCACGCAAGGCTACCAAGATTTACTTGACGGGCAAGCGATTAATTACTAAATAACTCACTCCTCCTATACAATAATATCTTTGGGGTATAGAAATTAAAGATTGAGGATTGAAGATTGTTGATTTTAAAATACAATCAACAATCTTTAATCAAGTTCAAAAAGGAGGGGAAAATATTGGAATTAAAAACATATTATATTATGGAAAAAGACAATTTACATGAACAAGATTTACCTCACGGAAGTGGGTCAATCTACAACCTCGTTCGCTGGTTAGGCAATAACCAAACGACGGTTTATATTTTCACGGTGATGATTTTTATGGCAGGTTTGGGAATTTATTTCAACCTTCCAAAAGAACAATTTCCCGACATTAAAGTACCACAAATTTATGTCCAAACGGTTTATTTCGGAACTACGCCTTCGGATATCGAAAACGTAATCAATAAACCAATTGAGAAGCAACTAAAGACGATTTCGGGCGTAAAACGCATTAAATCAAATGCTTTGCAAGATGTTTCGGTAATTTTAGTGGAGTTTAACCCCGACGTAAAAGTTGAGGCGGCTCTACAAAAAGTACGTGATGCGGTCGATAAGGCCAAGCGTGATTTACCACAAAAACTTGATAGCGGCCCAACTGCCCAAGATGTAAACTTTTCGGAGTTTCCGATTATGAATATCAACTTGGTTGGAAATTTTCCGCTT
>JBKBSS010000399.1:0-2463 GCA_046291385.1 Emticicia sp.
AACCCCAATGCGATACAATTTTACAAGAAAATGGGTTTTGAGTTTCTGGATAAACACGTTTTTGTGCTGGGAACAGAAGTACAGACTGATTTTACAATGAAAAGACATTTATGATAAACCTAAAAATAGAGAAAATAGCGATTTCAGAAATTGAAAAATTCTCGAAAGTAGCCACCCAAGCGTATTTTGACCATTATCGACATTTGTGGTATGATGAAGGTGAATGGTATGCACATAAATGCTTTAATATCAATCAATTAACCGAAGAATTATCAGATGTCAGAAATGAGTTTTTCTTTGTAATTCTTAATGAAAAATACGTCGGATTTCTAAAACTTCGTCCCGAAAATCAATTAGTTGGGCAAGAAGGAAATGGCTTTGAAATAGAAAGAATCTATCTGACTAACGAAGCCACGGGTAGGGGAGTTGGCCGAAAAATAATGGAATTTGCGATAGAAATGGCGAGCCAGCAAAACAAAGATTATGTTTGGCTAAAGGCAATGGACAGCAGCCAAAATGCTATCAGATTTTATGAAAGCCTCGGTTTTGAAATTTGCGGAACATCACGACTTGATTTCGAGCAGATGAAAACCGAATATTTGGGAATGGTAGCAATGCGGAGGAATTTATGATTTACGAATGACGATTTACGAATGACGAGTTGGAAATATATACAACGTGCGATATTCGTAAATCGTCATTCAGACATTCGTAAATCGAAATTATGCCAATAAAGCCTTCACCATTGCCGAAATAGCTTTTCCATCAGCAATACCAGCGAGTTCTTTGGTGGCTACGCCCATCATTTTACCCATATCTGATGGAGCAGAAGCACCTACACGAGCCTTGATTTCTTCTAATTTTGCTTTCAATTCATCTTCTGAAAGCTGTTTTGGCAAAAATTCTTCGATAACTGCCAATTCCGCCAATTCTTTTTCTAAAAGGTCTGGGCGATTTTGTTGACGATAAATATCTGCCGAATCTCTTCTTTGTTTAGCGGCTTTCGTAAGCAATTTTGTTTCTTCTTCGGTCGTCAGGTCGCCTGATTTTCCTTCCTTCGTTTCTTCCAGCAAAATCACTTTTTTTATGTCACGAAGAGCCATTAATCTTCCAGATTCACGGGCAAGCATGGCTGCTTTTATTTGAGCGTCGATTGTTGTTTTTAAAGACATTTTTTTGAAAATTAATTGTATTTTTTTTATAAAAATTTGTGTTTTCTGATTTGTTTGCCCGCTTAATGATTTTTTGGAACACCTTTTGATAACGGGTATGTATTACATAACCAACTCATCAAAAATTATGCGAGTTTTTAACTTAGCTACTGTTGGCATTCTGCTATTTACGTCCAGTGTGTTTGCTACTCCCCAAAAGAGTTATTCGTCAACTGCGATAATTCAGAAACGTTGTGCCGAAATCCAAACAAAATTAAAAAACCATCATTACATCGTTCAACGAATCTCGGATAAACAATTCGATGATGTCGTAACGGCCTATTTTCAAAACAACCGAATCGAGCTAATCGTTTCGGAAACTTTCGGCGAAGTTGGAAAAATCAGACATGAGTATTATTTTGGTAAAAATGGGGAACTGATTCTGGCCACAAATCAGTTATTCAACTACCAAACAATACAAAGTTCCGACAAAAACTTGGTAAAAGTAAGTGAAATTAGTTACTATTATCAAAAAATGAAACTTGTGAAGGCAATCGGTGAAAAAAGCGACAAATCTCGCCTTTCTTATTATGATGCTCAAACTCGTAGTCGTTATTTGTTAGGTAAAAGCATGATTTTAACGAAACAGATTAAAGAACAGCATGACGAAATTATCGGTCAATATCAACAAAATAGCGACCTTGCGAAACTCACGAGGAGGCAGCCAGCCGAATGTGGTGCAGGTTGCGATTGATTGTGAAAAATTTGGGGCGGAGGGAATCACGGTTCACCCCCGCCCTGATGAAAGACATATTCGCTATCAGGATGTCTATGACCTGAAAGCAACCGTTACGACGGAGTTTAACATAGAAGGAAATCCTACCGAAAAGAAATTTGTAGAACTGGTGCTTGCCAATAAACCTACGCAAGTAACGCTCGTTCCCGATGCACTTAATGCCCTAACTTCAAACGCAGGCTGGGACACAATTAAGCACAAAGAATTACTAAAAGATTTGGTTGCAACCTTCAAAAGTGCGGGTTGTAGAGTCTCTATTTTCGTTGACCCAATCGAAGCAATGGTTGAAGGTGCAGTCGAAACAGGTACTGACCGAATCGAACTTTATACCGAAAGCTACGCCCACGATTACATCAAAAACCGTGAAGTTGCTATCAAAGACTACGTAAGTGCCGCCAAAGTGGCCGAACAAGTTGGGCTTGGTGTAAATGCTGGACACGACCTAAGCCTTGAAAATCTGCGTTATTTCAAGCAAAATATTCCGAATCTTCTTGAAGTCTCAATCGGTCATGCACT
>JBKBSS010000400.1:0-2455 GCA_046291385.1 Emticicia sp.
AAGTGCCGAAATTTATGTGGAACGAACTACGCAACGGGCAATTTTACTCGGTCATAAAGGCGAACGTATCAAAAAAGTAGGCGTTGAAGCTCGCTTGGAAATGGAAAAATTCTTCGGAAAGAAAATTTTCTTAGAACAATACATCAGAGTTGAGCCAGATTGGCGAAATAAACGCCAAAAGTTGGAGAGGTTTGGGTACGAATGACAATTTTGAGTGATAGAATGAGCGAATGTTAGAATAATCAAAACTTCTATTCATTCATTCTATCATTCCGAACGGGCGGCGAACCGCTTTAAAATTCACAAGCAATATGTTTTATCTAATTTTAAGTATCATATTTTCGGTTTTGTTGCTGACAAACTTTCGTTTGTATCCAAAATTCGACATTAGTACTTTTCAGGCGATTGCGTTTAATTACCCAATTTGCTTTCTGACTGGACTGGCTTTAATGCCCAAAGGACAAAGTTTTGAACTCAATTTTTCAGAAAATTGGACATTTTATGCACTTATTTTAGGGGTTGGGTTTATCATAACATTTTTATTATCAGGATTTTCTACCCAACGAATGGGCATGACGGCAACCTCATTGGCCAATAATATCTCGTTGGTGATTCCAGTGCTTTGTAGTTTATTGATTTTCAAAACACAAGGTCGCCCGTTTGATGGCTTAAACTATTTAGGTTTGGCACTTGCTTTGGGAGCAGTTGGATTAAGCACTTTCAAGAAAAGCAATGAAAAAGTTTCGGGTAAAGGTTTAGATTTTCTTTTGCCAGTAGCGGTTTTTTTGATGTACGGCATTACGAATACTTCGATTAACTACTTGAACATCAATTATATAAAGTCAGCCGACCGAACTGTACCTGTGACGCTCGTGATGGTTTTTGGGGCGATTTTGGCAGGAATGATAGTTCTGGTGATTCGTATCATTCGTGGACAAGAAAAGATTGAATTGAAAAATATTTTGGCCAGCATAACGCTTGGTGTACCTAATTTCTTGTCGTTCTATTTCTTGATTTTGGCACTTACTGCCTACGGAAATAGTGGTGCTTTTGTTTATCCGCTTTATAATATTGGTGTTATTTTGGTTTCGGCTTTGGTGGCTTTTATTTTCTTCAAAGAAAAACTAACTACGCTCAATAAAATCGGACTTCTATTGGCCATTATAGCTATTGGACTGATTTCGTGGCAAGATATTCAAGGCTTGTTTTAGTTTATATAGAACAATTTTTCAAATTGTTCAGACACGTACAAGCAATTTGAAATGCGAAGTGTCGCCCGATTATTTTGCGAATCTATCTTACTGATAATCAATAGTTTTCTGCATATTTTTTTGTACCTTTGCACCCCCGTAGTGGGATACAATCTTTTAATTATGTCGATTGTGGACAAAAACATCGACAATTTTTCACAGTTCTCGCAAGAGAATCACTGTTTATCGTTTCCAAAACGTTAACCGTTTACTGATTTTTTATGGCAAATATTGTTGCAATCGTAGGCCGACCAAACGTCGGCAAATCTACCCTTTTTAATCGCCTTATCGAGAGCCGTGTGGCCATCACCGATAATATGCCTGGCGTAACTCGTGACCGTCATTACGGACACGCTGTGTGGACTGAAAAATTTTTCACCGTTATTGATACTGGTGGCTACGTGGTTGGTTCGGAAGATACTTTCGAGGCGGCTATCCGTGAGCAAGTTGAAATCGCTATCGAAGAATCGACTTTGATTTTGTTTGTGGTTGATACCATGACTGGCTTGACCGATTTGGACAAAGATTTCGCAAATATTTTGCGTCGTTCAAAAAAACCTGTTTATGTAGTTGCTAATAAAGCCGAAACTTTTGAGCGTCATCAGACTGCTGCTGAATTTTATGAAATGGGCTTAGGCGATGAAATTTACCCAATTTCGGCGGCCGATGGTAGCGGAACTGGTGAATTGCTTGATGCAATTGTGGTCAACTTTGAAAGTGAAGGCGTAGAAGACCCCGATGCAGGAATTCCAAGAATTGCGATTTTGGGCCGTCCGAATGTTGGCAAATCTTCTTTTTTGAATGCTTTAACAGGAACAGATAGAAGTATCGTCAATAGCATGGCAGGCACAACCCGTGATGCAATTGATACGCACTACAAACTTTTTGGCAAAGATTTTATCTTGACTGACACAGCGGGTATTCGTAAAAAAGCCAAAGTGCAAGAAAACATTGAGTTTTACTCGACTTTACGCTCAGTAAAAGCCCTCGAAAACTCTGATGTTTGTGTGGTTTTGATTGATGCTTCGGTAGGTTTAGAAATGCAAGATATAAGTATCATTGGTCACGCTCACAACGCTAAAAAGGCCATAGTTTTGATGGTAAATAAGTGGGATTTGGTAGAAAAAGATTCAAAAACGGCCGATACCATGAAGAAAGCAATCTTAGAAAGATTAGCTCCGATGAATTATATGCCCGTTATTTTT
>JBKBSS010000401.1:0-2452 GCA_046291385.1 Emticicia sp.
TTCAGTATCGTAAATAGCCAACCATGCCACAAACTCATCGGCTTGCATGGCTCTTGACAAATAATCTCGAAGAGAGTTTCGTAGGCTCTCCTCGCTATATTGATGTGTTTCTACTGATTGAACTTCCTTCAAAAATTCGATACGAAGCCTGACCAATTCGTCAAGGTCATCGAGCGTTGCTTTTCGGTAAGAAACTTGCATAGCTTGTAGGACAGGTTTGTAACCTATCAAAAATAAAATAAAAAATGGCAGGTTGAAAACCTGCCTTACAATTATTAATAAAGCCCTGATAATTTCTGCAAAGCCTCCATTACGGTTGGTTTATCTTCGGGGTAGGTTACGCCAAACCACTCTGATTCGTTCGAGAAAACTTTGCATTTTCCCAATCCATTCTGAATCAAATAGGTCATTACGGTCGGAATGTAAAATTCTGCTTTTGGCGAATCAATATTTTTTAACGAATATTCCTTAAACATTTCATTAATTACTGGAAACACATTTGGCATAAAACCCCAAAAATTCATCGAAACTGGCGTATTTTCTGACAAAGCTGTTAAAACGTCACCCTCTTCAAATACAATAGAATTATCTTCTTGGCGGTAAATTTTCGTACGCTCAGTTACTATTTTCAAATAGTCATTTTCATCAACCTCACAAACTCCTCTCGAAACCGAGCCATTTTCCGATAATGTATTCTTGATTTGATAACCCACCATTGCGTGGCAAGTTTCATCAGTATTATTTGTCAAGAAATCGGCCATGATTTTGAAACCTTCGTAGCCATAAAAATCATCGGCATTGATAACCGCAAATGGTGTATCGGTTTGTTCCCAAGCACAAAGTACCGCATGGCCAGTTCCCCAAGGTTTTGTGCGTTCAACAGTTCCGAGTTCGGGAGCAACGTATCTTTGCACGCCTTGAATCGCAAAATCGTAGTCGATTTTCCCAGCCAATTTTGGCCCGAATATTTCTTCAAAATCTGCTTTCAGTTCTTCTCTGATAATAAAAACGATTTTCCCAAAACCCGCCTTGATGGCATCGTGCAGCGAATAATCAATGATAGTTTCGCCATTTGGCCCGAATTTATCCAGTTGTTTGATGCCACCATAGCGGCTGCCCATTCCTGCGGCTAATATAAGAAGTGTTGGTTTTGACATGAATGATTGTTGGTTTTTTACAGCCTTTAGCGGTTGGCTTTTGGCTTTTATTTATTATTTTTATCCATAAAAAAGCTAAAAGTCAATTGCTAAAGGCTAATAGCAAGATATTTTCTGCAAATTTACAAAACACTTTTCGGACTGACAGAAAAACTTTGATTAATAATAATTGTTAAATCTACACTTAATCTATAATTTTGCTTAACATCTAATCAATCTGACTATGTATCTACGTTTTTTTGCATTTTTTATGCTGTTTTGTGCTTCTTTACAAAGCTATGCACAAGGTTTTTCGATGAATAAATTGCCCCTCAACGACTGGGATTTAGGTAATTGGAAACAAGTTGAATCTGTTGATAATCCTTTTAAGAAAAAAGCTTCTTTTGTGGCAGGAAACAAATTTTTGTATGCAAATACTGCGGGCAAAATGACTTCAAAGCTTACTACTGCCGATGCCAAAGTAAGATTTGAGTTTATGCTGGGCAATAATAGCGAAGCGATTTTCTACATTCAAGGCAAACACGCCATCGTTTTGAGCAATTTACGCCCAAGCGGAACAATTTTATTGAAAGATGGAGGTGTAAAATTGCCAAATCAGAATGCAGGAAGAACGGCGGGACTCTGGCAAACGCTCGAACTCACGTTTTCGGAGGCTTCTTTTGGCAATGCCATTACGCTCGAAAAAGTGGTTTTGAATGATGTTTTGATTCATCAAGGCTATATTTTACCATCGGAAGGCAAAAACGAAGGCCCGATTGTATTTGAAAATAAGTCGGGAAGTGTAGCCGTGAAAGATTTAGAGTTTTTGAAGTATAATAACGAAAAACCTTTGAAATTGAGTGGTTTAAGCTACGAACTTTACGAAACATTCGACTGGGACAAACAGTTTGCTAAAAAGAAAGAAATACCAAACGATGCAGGAAAAGCCACTGAACTCACCAAAGATTATGGCGTTGGCTTCAATCGTTTCTTGTTGGTTTTCAAAGGAGATTTGGAGGTTGAGAAAGATGGAAGTTATTCATTGATAGCCGATTGTGCAGGAAAATCTGCCCTCACGGTTGACGGAAAAGAAATATTGCCAATGGGCGATGAAAGCTACCGCAAGCCACGAATTGCTTATTTAGATTTGAAAAAAGGCAAGCATTCGATTGAAATGAAATACATAAAAGTTTGGTGGAAAGCCGAACTCGGACTGTTTGCGGCTGGCCCAGAAATCAGACCGTATGCACTTCATGCAGAAACATCATTACCAACTCCGCAAGCCGTTGGTGAGATTGATATTGCACCGAAAAGCG
>JBKBSS010000402.1:0-2420 GCA_046291385.1 Emticicia sp.
CAGTTTCGCCGTAAATATCATCGTCAAAGTCAAAAATATTTACTTCTTGGGTGCGGCCAATTCCATCAACTGTCGGGCGAGTACCAATATTCATCATTCCTTTGTGCCATTCATTTCGGAAGAAAGTTCTGACGGCATAAACCCCATTTATAGGAATCAATTTATAAAATTGAGCAACTTGTACATTAGCCGTCGGAAAACCAATCGTTCGTCCGAGCTGGCGACCTTTTACTACAATTCCCGTAAAACTGTATTTTCTGCCCAATAATTCATTCGCCGAATTAACATCTCCGTTTAGTAGTGACTGACGAATTTTAGTTGAACTAATCGTTAGTTTTTCGATTTCTTGACGAGGAATTTCTTCAATTTCAATGCCAAATAATGTAGAATTGGCTTTCAAATAATCAAAACCACCTTCACGGTTTCGTCCAAATCGGTGGTCGTAGCCAATGACCAGTTTTTTTGTACCGATTTGCTTCAAAAGAATATCTTTTACGTATTCTTCCGAACTTAATTCCGAAAATTCACGAGTAAATGGAATTACTAAAAGATGTTCAACTCCTTGATTATCAAGTAGTTCTATTTTTTCATCAATCGTAGAAAGTAGTTTTAAATCTTGACTATCTTTTGAAACCACAACTCTTGGATGCGGCCAAAAAGTTAGCACAACCGATTCTCCGCCCGTTTTCTGGGCAGTTTCTCTTAAAATTTGAAGAATTTTCTGATGACCTAAATGTACACCGTCAAAAGTGCCGCTCGTTACGACGGCATTTTTTAGTGCATCAAAATCTGCTAAATTATAATATACTTTCACTGTTGATTATTCAAATTTTCAAGTTTACTAAGTCTTTCGGGTACAGTTTCCAAAAACTGCTCAATCGTGAGCGAGTCTTCAATCTTAAATTCTCCGATTCGAGTTCTTCGCAACGAACTCATGTATGCTCCCGAATCAAGTAATTTTCCGAAATCCCTTACCAAACTTCTGATATAAGTACCTTTTGAGCAAACAATTCGGAAAGAAATTTCGGGAAAATTTGCTGTATCAATCTCAAATTCCTTTACTTCAACTTGTCGAGATTTGATGATAACTTCTTCGCCTTTCCGAGCCGATTCATACGCTCGTTTTCCATTAATTCTGATAGCCGAATGAGCTGGAGGAATTTGCTCAATTACACCCGAAAGTTGACTAACTGCTTGATTAATAGCTTCTTGTGTAATATGATTGGTCGGGTATTCTGCATCAAATTCGGTTTCTAAATCAACCGAAGGCGTCGTTTTTCCCAACTCTAATGTGCCAGTGTATTCTTTTTCTTGTGCTTGAAAAGTGTCAATTTGTTTAGTCATTTTTCCCGTACACAGAATCAATAAACCAGTAGCCAGAGGGTCGAGCGTTCCTGCGTGACCTACTTTTTTATATTTTCCTGCCCAACGAACCTTATTTACGACATCAAACGATGTCCATTTTAAAGGTTTATCAATCAAAATTACTTCATTTCTTTCATCCATCGAGACCAAAATTAAATATAAAATTGCGAGAAATTACTGTCGTCTATTGACTGCTGATTAAATAACTTTTAAATCATAGCCAGCGGCCAAAAGTCCTAAAATAATTAAGCCAACCACAATGCGGTAATAGCCAAAAACTTTAAAGCCATATTTTTGTAAATATCCAATAAAAAACTTGATAGCAGCCATTGCCACAATAAATGCAACGATGTTTCCGATAGCCAGAAGTTGCAATTCATTGGTTGAGAATGTCAAAGAACCAGCTTTGAATGCCTTCAAAAGTTTATAGCCCGAAGCCGCAAACATGGTAGGCACAGCTAAGAAAAATGAAAATTCTGCGGCATCTTTACGAGGAAGACCTTGAAACATACCACCGATAATACTTGCTGCCGAACGAGAAACACCAGGAATCATGGCGAGACATTGGAAAAGACCAATTTTTACGGCATCGGGGTAAGTTATATTTTCTTTAGTTGCTTTATTTTCAAAATATTTATCAATAAAAACCAAGATAATTCCGCCCAAAACCAGCATTACGGCCACGACGGCTACGCTTTCGAGCAATTGGTCAATAAAATCATTTAACACAAAACCAATAATTGCCGCAGGAATGAAGGCTGCCAGTAGTTTTTTGTAGAATTCAAAAGATTGAAAGAATCGTTTCCAATACAAAACGACAACCGAGAGAATTGCCCCGAATTGAATGTTTACTTCAAAAACTTTGGTAAACTCAAGTTCACTGATGCCCATCAATGACGAGCCAATAATCATGTGTCCAGTTGAGCTTATCGGTAAATACTCGGTGATGCCTTCGATGAGAGCAAGGATAATTGCTTCAATAAAATTCATGAATTGTTAAAAATTAAAGAGGGTAAATAAATACGAAAACTGATAGTAAACAGTTCATCGCCAAT
>JBKBSS010000403.1:0-2346 GCA_046291385.1 Emticicia sp.
TCGGTGCGAAACTGTTGCCCCAATACCATTATATTTTCCTGCCATCGAAGTCATCACATCTTCGATTTCATCTTCTGCCCAAAAAACAGTGTATGGGTCGAGCTGTTTTAGCATTGATGAAATACTTGAGTACATAGCCCTGTTTGGGTTGATTTCGTCAACGTAATAAGCATTAAGCTCCTTAAACATTGTGGCGAAAATATCTAAGTTTTTGGCTATCTCGAAATAGCGGTCGTCGTACTTAAAAGCCACAAACGGAATCGTAACAGCGGCAAGGGCAATTAAAGTAAATCTGCGTAGGTTTTTCATTTTCAAAGGTTTTGTAACACAATTATTTAAATTGTGAATATCGAACGAGCAAGTTAGAAACTTGCTTTACAATTAACGCAAAAACTTGACCAAAAGATGTTATTGAGGCGAAGTTTTTCCGTAATTTTTTGCAAAGAAACGCATTTTTCGTACTGGGAAAAACTGTCTTTCTACAATATAAAGGTTATCGAAATCATTATCGGGGATATCCACACGAAGCGTATCTCGCTCAAACAAGCCATTGACGACGTATTTTGTCGTATTGCTATGCCCTACTACCAATACATTTTTACCTTTCATTTGTTTCAATTTTTCGATAAAAACTCGCATCGAATCGGCTGGACTGGCGGCATAAATCTTGGTTGTTAAACCCTTAGAATCGGCTAAAGGTTTGGTAGTGTTTTTGGTTCGCAAAAAATTTGTCGAATAAATCTCCGTGATTCTTTTATTTGCCAACTCCGTTTTCAAACCTTCGGCTCTTTCCTGACCTAAAATACTCAATGGCGGATTGGCAGAATTATCAACTTTTTCGCCATGTCGAACCACATAAAACGTTGACTTGCAAGAAGTTAGAAGTAATAATGCCCAAATAAAGTTTTTCATCATGTTTCAATTATTTTTTCTGTTTTCGTTTGTTTTTTGTGCCAAACACTTAGCTTGTAGGGATTAAAAAAGGCGTAATAAGCTGATAATCAATATATTATACCACAGAATTGTTACAGAAAATTGCAATTATATTTGCAAAACAATCATTTCTCTCACAGTTTTTACACAAAGTAAATTCAATTTTCAAACAAAAAGAAAAAGCTATCAGCAAGATTTTTCGTTATCAACAAACTTTCTATTTAATTTGTGAGTTATTAGTTCAATCGAAAACCATAAATAAGATTCCAATCATGGCAGTAAATGTAGGCGAACAAGCACCCGATTTTAAATTATTCAACACCGATAAAGCAGAAGTAAGCTTGGCTGATTATCGTGGTAAAAACGTAGTAGTATTATTTTTTCCTTTGGCTTTTACAGGCGTATGCACGGCAGAACTTTGCCAAATGCGTGACGATATAGCAACTTATTCTGGCTTAAACGCCGAAATCTTAGGCATCTCGGTTGATTCTATTTTCACTTTGGATAAATTCAAGGCAGAGCAAAATCTTCCTTTCAATTTATTATCGGATTTCAACAAAGAAACAGCTCAAGCTTACGGAGCGTACTACGATACATTCGTTTTCGGAATGCAAGGAGTAGCCAAACGTGCCGCTTTTGTGGTTGATGCAGCAGGTGTAATCAAATATGCCGAAGTATTAGAAAATGCGGGAGATTTACCGAACTTTGATGCAGTAAAAGCAACTTTAGAAAGCTTATAATTAGAAACGATTTGAATCGTTTTTGATAAAATAAATTCCGTTGTTACTACGAGTAGTAAAACAAGAGTCCATTGTCGGAGAAAATTTCTCCAACAATGGACTTTTTTCTATTCAAATAATCACTAATCTTGGAAAGAACCCACCAAGCTATTGACGATTGAAAGAGCAAATCCAAAAATCAATGGTTGAATAAAACCGCTTACTCTGAAGCCCTCAACCAAATAATCACATAAATACACAATAACTACATTGATAACCAACGAAAACAATCCGAGTGTAAGAATGGTAATCGGCAACGAAAGTAACTTTAAGATGGGCTTTACGAAAGTATTAAGAAAACTCATAACCAAAGCCACAATCAAAGCAGCAGTAGTTCCGCTGACTTTAATTTCATTCAGAAATTGAGGCATAAAATAAACCGCAGCCGCACAACAAGCCAAGCGAATTAAGTAGTTTATCATAAAATCTAATGTTGAGTGAGTGAATGATTGAATAAACTTACACAAACAAATCTTAAAAATCAAGATTTGTAAAACAAATACTCACCTTTAGGGGCGGGGAGCATGACGCTTAATCAATACATCCAACACTTCATCAAAAGTATAATTTTTCTGTTCCAGCAACACTAAATAATGGTAAAATAAATCGGCAGCTTCACCCAAAAATAATTCTT
>JBKBSS010000404.1:0-2335 GCA_046291385.1 Emticicia sp.
AGTACTTTTTGGGCGTGAAGGAGCAAATGTTCGCATTGTTTCGCCATCAGGTACCACCGAAACTTCAACCGAAGGAGAGTATTTCGAGCAAAACACAGTTTTTCAAGAATATACAGAGTTTTTGAAAGATAATGCTGGAAATTCTCGGGCGGCGTTCCACTACCAAGCAGGTGTCTTTTTTGCAGGCGAAGCCTGGGGGTTGGGCTATCGAAGAGGTGGAAAGATTTTAGATAACAAAGCTCAGTTTTGTGGACATTTGATTGAATAACAGCATTTTGCAACACAAAAAAGCCTTACAGAATTGTATTCCGTAAGGCTTTCATTTTCAGTCTATTTTATCAGAATGCCTTAGCGATATTCGTAAATTCTCTTGATTTCAACGAAGCCCCACCAACTAATCCGCCATCAACATCTGGACAAGCGAAAAGGTCTTGAGCATTTGCTCCGTTTACGCTTCCACCATAAAGGATAGAAATTTCGTCCGCTACTTCTTGACCGTATTTTGATGCCAAATGGTCTCTCAAAACTTTGTGCATTTCTTGTGCTTGGTCGTTTGAAGCAGTTACGCCCGTGCCGATTGCCCAAATTGGCTCATAAGCAATTACAGTTTTCTGTAAATCTTCGGCCGAAAGGTGAAAAAGGCTATTGGTGATTTGTCCACGAACGAAATCGAAGTGAATACCTTCATTGCGTTGCTCCAAAGTTTCGCCACAACAGAAGATTGGAGTCAATCCACCTTCCAAAGTTGCATCAACTTTTTCTGCCAAAAACGCATCAGATTCATTGAAATACTGACGACGCTCGCTGTGTCCGATAATTATGTGACCAACGCCAACTGATTTCAACATCGGAACCGAAACTTCACCTGTATATGCACCCGAAGCTTTTGGATAACAGTTTTGAGCTCCCAAAGAAACTTTATCGGTATCAATCATTTTTCCGAAAGTACTCAAATAAGGAGAAGGCACGCAAAGCACAACCACTACATTTGGGTTTACAACTTCGTCTTTTACCATATTTACAACTTCCGAAAGTAAGATTTGACCTTCTTCAAAAGTTTTGTTCATTTTCCAGTTACCAGCGGCGATTTTTTTTCTCATTTTCTTAGAATCTTTGTTTTTAAAAGCTCAAAGATACCGTTTTTTAGCTTTGTGCCAAACTGGAATCGTAGAACAATTTTTTAAATTGCTCGTTTACGAACAAGCACAATTTAAAAAATTGTGGTACAATTATAGCCAAATTTCCATCGCTACATCGGCACGCTCATAAGGTGACGTAAAGTTTTCGATGCGAACAAAACCCAATTTTGCATAAAGTGTAAGAGCGGGCGTTAGGCTTGAATTGGTTTCAAGATACACCTGTTTTGCTCCCATTTCTTTGGCTTTTTGAATGGCGGCTTCGCCAATTATTCGACCAATTCCCAGTCCACGAGCGGATTCGCTTACGCCCATTTTACAGAGTTCATAAGCATCATTGCCCATTGGTTTTAGTGCCGAAGTTCCGATATATTCTTCTCCTCGGCGAGCCAAAAGCACGGCTCCGCCCGTAGTCAAGAAATATTTTTCGGGGTCTTCGAGCGAAGCTAAATCGCCTTTTTCAACTTTAAAGTATTTTTCAATCCACTCGTAATTGATTTGCTTAAAAGCCAGTTTTTGAGTTTCATTTTGTGGGTCGAGGTCGATAATTTCTATTTTTTGCATAATAAATTATAGTTTAGAAGCCACATCTCGAATGGTATCAAGCAAATACTTAATCGACGTTTCGGTTTTTCGGTGATTAATGATACACGCTCGTAACACAAATTCGCCATTTAGTTTTGTACTTGTAATAAACACTCGTCCGTCAGCTTCGAGAGCAGGGATAAGTTTTTGATTCAACTCTGTAATTGCTTCATTATCAGTCAATTTCCCTTTGAATCTAAAGCACGCCACCGCCAAATCGGCCTTTGATTTTAGTTCAAAATCGGTCGATTCTTCAATGAGTTTTATCAAATAATTGGTCAAATCAATGTCTTTCTGAATCATATCTCGGATTCGGTCGAAACCATAAGCTTTTATCGACATCCAAGCCTTAAATGCTTTGGCATTGCGAGAAAGTTGGAAATAATGCTCATTAAATTCCAATCGAGCATTGACATTTGTCTGTAAATCGGTAGCCAAATAATCGGCTTCTTTGTAGTAGGTTTCTCGCATTTTACCCCAATCTTGCACCAAAACACAACCGATTTCAAAAGGCTGATAGAGCCATTTATGAAAATCAAGAGCAATAGAATCAGCTCGTTCTAAACCTGCATATTTATGTTTTATCGAAGGAAGCGAAGAAGCCAAACCGCCAT
>JBKBSS010000405.1:0-2334 GCA_046291385.1 Emticicia sp.
ATCATGGCTTCAGCGTAACGTTTGCCAAATTCACGCACTCCTTCACTGTTGAAATGCAATTTGTCGGGAACAGCAGGTAAACCTTTCGAGGAAACCACTACTGCGTTCGGTATCGTTTGCGGAAGCGTAGCAATAATTTCGTTATGACTGGCACATTTGCCGCCTTGGTCGGCACCGACAACTTCGCCAGCAATGAGCGGAATAGAATTTTGGGCAATGTTTAAATCGGCTAAAATATTATCGTAAATCTTTTTCACTTGGGCTGGCCAAGTTTTATCACCCGTGTTCGACTCGCCTTGGTGTAATAAAATTCCTTTGATTACCCCCGATTTTTGGGCTATTTTTGCCATTTCAATCAATCTTTCGTAAGGATTTCCACCGTAGGAATCAGCCATTTTAATCATCCAAGGTCTTTCTTTTGCTGATGAATCGAGGTAGGCTTTGTATCTTACATTGTCAAAAATCTCAATTTTACTGCCTGCTACTGCTACGTGAACCAAGCCAAGAGTTTGGTTTTGAGGCATATTTTGTATCATTGTGCGACCAAAATAATCGGCTGGAGAAAGTCGGGTATCACAACGACAGAGTGGTGGCTTGGCGGTGTACCATTGCCCCATTTTTCTGCCCAATTTCGGACAATCCAAAGCTTCTAAAATTTTAAATCGGCTGTCGATATTGACAGTATCTTGTGCTTCTATACGTGCAGCACCTTCCATATTTGACTGACCAATGCAGAGATAAATATGAAAATTAGGGTCTTGGGCGAAGGCAATGCTTGCGAATAAAAATAGGCTGATAACTAAAAGGCTTTTTTTCATGGAACTTTCTTATTTAAGTATCTAAGGTTTTTCTGAAATTTTTTCTGAAATTCTAAACCAATCGAAATCGGCAAAGCCACCAATATTTTTTGTGGCAAAATTGAAAAGGCTAAATCTATACCCCATAAAATGTGGTAACGTGTAAGGCATTTTTAGCGGTTCACCTATTTTAGTCCAAGATTTTCCGTCAAGACTGTAAAAGAAATGAGCAACATCGGCTCTGTCTTTGAAATTACATTCGGCTTTCAAAAAAACGGTGTTTTGTGCAAGCAGAACTTTCTCTATTTCAACAGCTTTGCCCCCTTTGGTGCTAACCATGATGATAGATTTTGTGCCATTCTCGATTTTTACACCTGCAACTCCGTAGTTTTTTTGGAGTAAACCCAGTCCCGCAAAATCACCTTCTTTCATGTGTGATATATCCAAAGAAATAGACCCCGTACTTTCTGGCCCAATTGTACGTTGGGTGAGGGTGTTTTTTGCCGATACAAATGAGGTATCAACTCTACCTGTTTTTAGTCGAAGAAAACCTTTTCGTTCCGAAACCGACCAAAGATTATTATCAGGATTATGATTCCATTGCCAAACTAATGGCAGAGCTTTCTCTCCTTTTTTTCGAGAAAATTCATCGGAATTTACGAGATTGGGAATTAAGCTTTTATTGGCTGGAAGATTCAAGGTCATTGGTACTTTACCGTTTTCTCCCAAAACTGGCCAACCATCTTTCCATTCCACAGGTACTAAATACGGAATACGCCCCACGCCGCCGTTATCACGGAAAAGGTACGAAAACCAACGTCCGTCTGGTGTATCAATCAAGCCACCTTGTGCTACGCCCAAGTCTTGCAAACCAATTTTTCCTTCCCACGGGCCAGCTATTTTGTCGGCTCGGTGAATAATGACCGTTCGCATTCCGCCACGAGGCCAACAGATATTGAAAAGATAATATTTACCTTTGATTTTGAATAATTGCGAGCCTTCTGCCCCCAACATGATTTTATCACCCGCAGGAGCAGAAGCGTTTTCTATCAATACTTTTTCTTCAATTCCTTCTACTGGGCCACTCAAGTCTGATTTTAGTTCCAAAATTTTGAGTTTTCCAGCACCATAAATCATATAGACTTTGCCATCTTCATCAAAAAATATAGTGTGGTCGTGGTAGGCTGGTTTAAATGTTTTTTCTTGCCAAGGACCTTTGATGTTTTTTGCGGTGAAAATATGCGTTTTGCCCGATGTGGCGGCAAAAGTGCTTACATAAAATAAGCCATTTTGGTAACGAATACAACTTGCCCAAGAGCCACGGCCGTAGGTATTTTGACCATTGTTGAGGTTCATCGCATCGTTTTCCACTAACCTATCGTAGCAATAGCTTTCCAGTTTCCAGTTTAATAAATCTTTTGAACTCATTATAGGTAAACCTGGACTCATGTGCATGGTGGTGCTACTCATGTAGTAAGTGTCACCCACTCGAATCATGGATAGGTCAGGTACATCGGCATGGATGACTGGGTTATGA
>JBKBSS010000406.1:0-2318 GCA_046291385.1 Emticicia sp.
TCCGAAAAATTTGCTTCATTCATCACCAATTGACGAGGATTGGCTCGCCCTTCGTGCGAAACGGCTACTGCTTCACAACCCCACAATAATTTTGCTCCGCTGATAGCAAAGTTTTCCCAACGGTATTTTGTAAATTCACTTGGGCGACCGTCGGCCGTTCCGTCCCAGCCTTCCATTGGTAAAATTGATAGTGCATTACCAATTTTTTTGCCCGATTTTAGCGTAATACTTTTTCTGAAAGGCGATGCTTCGCCCGTGATTAATTCATCATCAAAGTCAAGTTTGACATTACTTGCCGAAAGATAATTGCTTAAATCTTGAGCGGTTTTCAGTTGAGCTACTCTGGTATATTTTGGTTTAAATTTTTCTGCCATTATATTTTAATGATAAATGGTTAATGATGAATGGTTAATGAAAAAATAACACAAACCATTTGTAATCAATAAATTATGCTTTTTCCAAACAATTATAAAAAGCATAATAAGGCTCTTGATTAATGAGTTTCTGTACGTAAAGAGCTGCTTCTCGGAAATGATAGTCACCCCACATACTTGATTCTCCATTGGCAATTTTGCTGCCTTCGGGTACATAATCCCAGCCATTTGGTTGATGATAAATTGAGTGTAAAAGTAAACCTTGATGATTTTCGTTGGTACTTAAATAAGGTTCTTCTAAAAGCGAATTAAGCACCGTTAGCCCCGCTTGCCAGTATTTTCGACCAGTTTCGGTGTCGCCTTTTCTCATTAAATATCTGCCCAAACGCAATAAACCTTGCGAACCAATAGCCGCTGCTGAAGCATCAACAGGTTCAAAATCATTGTAAGGATTGGCTTTTTCGCTGAGATAATCGCCCAGTTTATGCAAATTTGGAGCTCCAGTATCCCAATAGGGAATACCGTCGATTGGTGTATGTTCGATATAAAAATCGCAAGTTGCTTGGGCCGCTCTCAGCATATATTTTTCGATGCTTGCACGGCCGCCAAAGGCTTCGAGTTCGGTATCTTCAAGGGTTTCCAAAAATTCTAACTCTTCGGGAAAACCACACATCGCCCAAGCCAAACCACGGGTCCAAGTTGAGAAACCCGTATAACCTTGTTGCGAGTTTGGACAACGGAAATTTCCATCTTTTACGTTGAAAACACTTTCGTGAGCCGTTCTGCCCCAAATATCATAAGAATCTCGCCCTTCGCCATAAAAAACTGAATAGTCGGCGGTGGCTTTGATATGCTGCAATGCACGGTCAAGCATATTGATTTTTACATCACCTTCGCCTTGAAAAATGTGTCCTAAACGATGGCTTACCACCAAAGCACGACACGAACGAATTGTATCAACAAAAAGTGAATGAGCTCCATTGAAAGAATGAATGTAGCCGCCATTTTTTATTGGAGTCCATCGGCTTGCTTGAACTGCTCCCGAAATTTTAAGAGCCAATTCGTAGAAGTTTTTTTCCCACTCATTGAAAGTGATTTTGCCTTCACGCATCAAACGTAGCAAATTGCCGTAGGTGCTTACGTTATTAAATCCGTGGTCGTGAACGCCAATGTGGCTCACGTGTGGAGCCATTACATTGAGCGTATTTTTTCTTCCAATTTCAAGAAATTCATGTTCGCCAGTGGCATCAAATTGCAAAATTGCTGAACCATATTGAAAGCCTTGCGTCCATTCTGTCCAACCACGAGTGGTGTATTCACCTTTTTGTGTAAAAACTGGCGAACCTTTTGAAACATCGTAGTTTTGCTCAATAGATTGGATTTTTTGTCCAGAAAGCTCCCAAAATCTTTTTAGTTTTGAGCTTAAATCGGTGGGTTGAAGGTTGTAATCAATCTTAATCATTTTGTTAATATAAGGTTGTAGAACAGGTTTATAACCTGTTTAAAATTCGAGAAAGCACAACTTAGAAATCGGACCGCCGACGTGGTTGCGTTACGCCAACCATGTTTTTAGCAATGTTAAATCTCTTTTCATGGCCGAAAAAATATCTTTTTTGTCCATTTTTATAGTTCTTAGTCCATTTTCGGCTCCGCCTAAATCGTATTCAAAGTGCATCGTTATTGGCACGTTGATATTGTATTGTTTTATTAAAGCCAAGAATTTTTTCCAATCAACAATACCTTCGCCCAACGGACAACCAACTTTTTTGAGTTTGCCATCTTGCAAAATATATTTGAAGTCTTTGATAGCCAGAGATTTGATGTACGGAGCAATCAATCTAAAACCAGTTTCCCAGTTGGCCCCGCTTTCGGCAGTAGCATGATTTACGTCGTACTGACAGCCAGTCAGCGGAGAATTGATGCTTTTGAAAATAGGAAATAAAT
>JBKBSS010000040.1:0-14708 GCA_046291385.1 Emticicia sp.
AAAACTTATCTGTCAGAAGCATTACCGATTACATTCACGACCGACCAATTATTGAGTGGTGTAAACGACCAAATTCCTTTCGTTGAGCGTCTAAGCGACCCAATCAACTTGAAAGATTATTTGGAATTAGTGAAGAAAAACGACCCAGCGATTCAGATTCCATTGACAACTGGCGAAAGCATTAATTCATTGCCATCAGATAGCCTTTTCTTGAATTATGATGTTGAGGCGGTGAAAAAAATGGGCTTCGTTCCAAAACAATTTGAGCCATATTTGACTGGTCAAATTAGTTGGAATATTGGTAAACGTGACTTGTTGAAAAACGATTTGATGCAACTCGAAATGATTGCTCAAAACAACTGGAAACGCCCAATCTATTTTGCAGGAACATTGGCCAACGACAACTATTTGAACCTTAAAGATTATATGCAGTTGGAAGGTTACGCTTATCGTTTATTGCCAATCAAAGTGAGTCAAGGCGATGATGGTTTTGCAAATACCGACGTAATGTATGACAATATGTTGAAGAAAATGGCTTGGAGAGGCATGGACAACCCGAATGTTTATTATGATTCGGAGACATATTTGAAAGTGCCAATCATTACGGCTCGTTTGGCGTTCTTGCGTTTGGCCGACCAATTGGTTAGAGAAGAAAAGAAAACCAAAGCCAAAGAAGTGCTTGATTACGCCAATAAAGTTTTGCCAGATAAATCAATTCCATTCGACCAACTTTGCACAAATTACGTCATGTATTATTTTGAAGTAGGTGATACTAAGAAAGCGATGGAAATTGCCGAAACAATCACGAAGCGTGCGGATGGCAATTTGGCTTATTTTACACAAAAAGCAGGTCAGAAAAGTGCCGAATGGATGCCCGATAATATCCAAGATTATTTGCAAATCAACCTTCGTAATTTGCAGGTTATCTCTAATATTTGTAGTCGAAATAACCAAGAAGCCGCAGCAAAACGCTACGAAGCTATTTATAATAAATATTATTCAAGAGTTGCAGAATAATTTAAGGAAGGCTACGCTTGAAGCGAAGCCTTCCTTGAGAAAAACATATAAAAATCCCCGTTGAATGGTTCAACGGGGATTTTTTATTATATTTGCAATAAAGTTGCATTTACAAGTAACACAATTTTCTAAATTGTGCAAAAGCCAAAAATGAAGAGAACAGCATTTCTATACATAATTTTATTAACTCTTGGAGTTGGTGGGCTTCATGCTCAAACGCCAAAAGACTGCGATTGCTTCATTCAAGGAATTGTGCAAGATGATGCTACGAAACAGCCGATTGTCGGAGCGGTAGTTTTTATTAAAGAATTGAACAAAGGTGTAAGCACTGACGCAAAAGGTTTTTACAAAATCTCAAATATTTGTCAAGGAAAATATACGATTATCGGGCGAATTGTGGGTTATGAAGAAAAAAACTACACGATTAGCATAGAACACGGAGCCGAACAAAATATTAAATTGTCGGAAACAGAACTGCACTTAGCCAATATCGACATCAAGGCTCAAAAAATTGAGAATCTTACGCAAACCAAAAATACACTCGAAAATACAGCACTCGACCAAACTCGTGGGCAATCTTTGGGCGAGGCTTTGAAACAAATTTCGGGCGTAACTACCTTACAGACAGGCAGTTCGATTGCCAAACCTGTAATTCACGGAATGCACTCGAATCGGGTTTTGATAATGAACAACGGCGTAAGACAAGAAGGCCAGCAATGGGGCAGCGAACACGCTCCCGAAATTGACCCTTTTGTGGCAAAAAAAATCACAGTTTTGAAAGGTGCGGCAGGCGTTCGCTACGGCTCGGATGCAATTGCGGGCGTAATTATGCTTGAACCAGAAGCCCTACCCGACTCAACAACAATCGGTGGCGAAATTAATAGTGTGTATTTCACAAATGGAAATCAGATTGCGAATTCTGGAATTTTAGAGGGTGGGTACAAGAGTTCTGAGTTAAATAACCCAAATTCTAAAAAAGCAACAAGAATTCCGTACTCAATTGGGTACAGGGTTCAAGGAACTTATAAGCGTGGTGGAGATATTTCTACACCCAATTATAGACTCGCAAATACAGGAATTCAAGAATTAAACTATTCATTATCAGTAGATTATAAAAGAAAAAACTGGATAAGTGAAATTTTCTTTAGTCAGTTTAACACAAAAATTGCGGTATTTTTGGGTTCGCATATTGGAAATGTTTCTGATTTGATTGAAGCTATCAAACGTGGCACTCCGCTACCGATTTATACGCCCGAAAAGTTTACTTACGCCATCGACCGCCCTTATCAGGATGTTCAGCATAATTTATTGAAATTAAAAAACACACTCAAAAATCGTTACGGCGTACTTTCTCTGACGCTTGGACGGCAGTATGATTTTCGTAAAGAAGTTGATATTTTACGTGGCGACAGAAACCTCACGCAACTTTTCAAGCTAACGACTTATTCAAGCGAATTGATTTTTGAACACAAACCTTTCTTGAAATTATTGACTGGTTCGATTGGCATTAATAGCCTTTATCAAGAAAACCTGACAACGGGAACACTCACCGAACCTCGTTCTTCAACGGTTTTGATTCCTAACTTCAAGAATTTCACCAATGGGCTTTTCTTAATTGAACGCATCGTGCGAAATAATTGGGAAATTGAAAGTGGTTTTAGATATGATATTCGGAATCTGCATGTTTACAGGATTCCTCGTGGCGGGCAAAATGTGGTAAATAATACGCAAAATAATCAAAATTTTACGGGTACGCTCGGTGCAAATTACCGACCAAATGCCCGTTGGAATTTCATGGCCAATGCAAGTTCGGCGTGGCGAGCAGCAACTGTCAACGAACTTTACAGCGATGGTGTGCATCACGGAGCAGCAAGTTTCGAGCGTGGCGACGAAAATCTTGTACCAGAAGTTGCACTAAATCTCTCATTTACAGCTAATTACATTTCCAAAAACTTCCAAGCGGAATTACATTTATACAATAATTACATCAATAGTTTTATCTTTTTATCGCCAACTGGTCGCCCAGCTTTGACGATTCGTGGGGCTTTTCCTGAATTTATTTATACGCAAACTGATAGCCGTTTTCAAGGTTTTGATTTAAACGGAATTGTGCAAATCGTCAAACATCTTTCGCTCAACAGTAAAATTTCTTATCTAAAAGCCCAAGATTTAAGCAATAATCAGCCTTTGATTCAGATTCCTGCCAATCGTTGGGAAAACACGCTTCGCTATGACTGGAAAAAAACGTCGGTTTCGCTAACAAATTTATATGTAGCCAAGCAAAATCGTGTTCCAACAAAAATTATTTTCTCCAATATTCCGAGTTCAGAAACTATATTTACCGAATACGGCGGAGATTTCGCTCCTTCCCCAGCCGCTTACTCGCTTTGGAGTGCTTCGGCAAGTCAACAATTTGCGATAACTACCAAGCAATCGCTCAATATTTCGTTGACTATCAATAATTTATTCGATACTACTTATCGAGATTATCTCAATCGTTTTCGTTATTTTTCTGATGAAATTGGTCGAAATATAGCTTTTCGTGCTAAATATTCTTTTTAAAATTAAAATTTCATAAGTGCTTTTTGTAATATTGTATGGAAATAACATTAAGAAGATGAAAACGATAGAATTCAATATTGATAAAAAATTATCAAAGGAAGAGGTAATGGAAACTTTCCAATTGAAAAACCTTTCTAAGGGTGATGAAATAAAGTTTGTAAGTACAGACAATGAATCTACCAATAAATTGATGATTCTCTTTATCATCACTCTTGTTGTTATTGTTTTCTTCAAAAAGAAGCAAAATAGCACTGATAAAACAGAAGCGTTGATAAATGGAATTTTTGATAAGTATGATTCAGAAGAAGATTTAGAAAAGGAAATCGAAGCTGAATTAGGAATTGATTTTAAGTTTGAAACGAGACAAAAAAAACACGATGCCATTGATGAATTATTTGGTAAATGGAAAAATGCTGATGTTGATTTAAAGCAAATTAGACAAAAATCATGGGTAAGAAGCAAATAATTCTTTGTGATACAAATATCTTCATTCATTTACTGAGAGGAGATTCTAATATCCACCAACAACTCAAAAGCATAGGTCAAGAAAATATAGCTTACAGTATTATTACAAAAGCAGAGATTTTTCAAGGTGCTTTCAAAAAAGAATTGCATAGAGATGAGCAGATGTTTGGTTCTTTCAAACTATATCACCTTAATATTGAAGTTTCTAAAATTTTAAATGGTCTCATAATAAGCTATTCAAAATCGCATAAAATTCAAATACCAGATGCCCTGATAGCTGCAACTGCAATAGCCCATAACCTACCTCTGTTTACACTCAATATCAAAGACTTCGACTTCATTCCAGAAATAAAATTACATAAGCCAGCATAGATTTCTCGTAGAATTGATTGTAATAAACTTCTTAAAAACGTTTTTCTTGCAACACTATTGCATTTGTATTTTTATGCCTTATATTTGCAACATCAATGCAAAAGTAATATCATTTCATAAACCCGTATATCATGGCAACTAAAAGAAACCAAAGACACATTGCTCTACTCAGTTTATTAATCAGTGCTACGCTTTTTACGGTAAGTTGTAAAGATGAAGAAATAGCTGCCGAAGAGGAAAATGAATTAATTACGACGGTAAAATTGAATTTTACAAGTGGCGGCACTACTCAATCGTTTAAATATTCTGACCCCGACGGTGACGGCGGAAAAGTGCCAACCGTTGATGCAATTAGCCTAAAACCGAATACAACTTATACATTAATGATTGAGGTTTTGGATGAGTCGAAAATGCCTGCTGGCAATATTACGGATGAAGTAAAAACAGAAAGCAACGAGCATTTATTTGTTTATACGCCCACGCCAAGTAGTTTATTGACTTATACTTATGGTGATAAAGATGCCAATAATTTGGGGATTGGTATCACGGGAAGTGCCAAAACAAATGCGGCAGGAACAGGAAAACTGAAAGTGCAACTACGCCACCAACCACCAATCAATGGAAAAGCGACCAAAGATGGCACGCCAACGCCAGGTAGCGACGATATAAATATTGATTTCAATATTACGGTTCAGTAATCAGTTTTATAATTTTCAAGGGGTATCAAGTAAAATCTTGACACCCCTTTTTTGTGCAAAATCTATCTAAAACGATTATCTTAGCAAAAAAATAAACTTCAAGAAAATTATGACAAAAAAACGCATTGCGATTGACATGGACGATGTAATGGCGGCCGCTGGAAAGAAGATTTTAGGTATTTATAACCGATTAATTGGTACAGATTTTCAAGAATATCATTTCATAGATAAAGGATATTATGATGTTTTGGCAGAAGAGCATTCTCATTTGGTGAGAGAAGAAATTTTTAAGCCTGATTTTTTTAGAACGCTCGAAGTAATGCCCGATGCAGTAGAAGTAATCAAGAAACTACACGAAAGATTTGATATTTTTATTGTTTCGGCGGCGGTTGAGTTTCCAAATTCATTGAAAGAAAAAGTTGAGTGGTTGGAAGAGCATTTTCCGTTTATTTCTTGGAAAAATATTGTACTTTGTGGCGATAAAAGCATCATTTCAGCCGATTATTTGATTGACGACCACGAAAAAAACCTAAGCACATTCAAAGGAAAAACATTATTATTTGATGCCATTCATAACCAAAAACTCGAAGGTTATCAACGCTTCAAGACTTGGAAAGAAATTGAGGCTTTTTTTGATGGTGAATAGGTTTTAGCTTTAAGGGGTTAGGAATTAGAGAGAATCTAAAACTTAATTCCTAACTAATCCCTAACTCCTAAAACCTAATCCCTAAAACCTAAAAATGACACCTAAACAAATCGTTGAAAAACTCGCTTCATTTCCGAATCGTGGAGTTGCTACCGAAAACGAAGTTCCTGTACTTGATTTTCTGACACAACTATTTGTAAATCAGCAAGTTAGTCGAGAACCTTTCCGAACACCAAAAACCTATATTTCGGTAGTTTGGTGGTTGATTTTAGGGCTTACGTCAGGATTGATATGTCTGAATTTTTCTTCGATTCTGGGGTTAATAATTACTTTTATTTTCGTGACGATGGCTATGTTGTATTTCAATTGGTATGCTTCGCCCGTGACGAATTTTCCGCCTTTGGTAAAATCTCATAATCTTGTCATTAAAAATAAAAATGCTTCTCCGAAAGCTAAGAAACTGATTTTAATGGCTCATTGGGATACTGCTCCTGTTTCGTTGCTTTATCGCCCCGAAATGGTTGGCAATTTTCGTAAATCGCTCAAAATGAGTTTAATTTTGATGATGGTGGCTCAGTTTTTGGCAATTTCGCAGTTTCTCATTCCCAACGATTTTCTGCTTTTGTTATCCAATATTTTAGCTCTTTATTTTATCATTCAGGGCATTACAGCAACGATTGATTTTTTCAGATTAGGCTATTCAAACGGTGCTTCTGATAATGCTACGGGCGTAGCCGCTGCCATCGAAACTGCCCAAAAACTTTGGAATAAAAACTTACAAAACCTTGATATTGAACTGGTTATCACTGGTGCAGAAGAAGTCGGTATGATTGGAGCAAGGGCATACATGAACGCTCATTATCAAGAGTTTACGAAAGAAACTTATCTGATAAACTTCGATACGCTCGGCAACGGAGACTTGAAAATTATTACCCAAACAGGTAGCTGGTCAACGATTATTTATGATAATGAGCTGGTGAAAACAGCCAAAAATGTCACGGCAAATATGGCTACGTTGAAAGATGTAAAAACAGGTGCCTGGCACACAGCCGATTTCGATTCGGTTTGGTTTCAGCGGGCGGGAATTCCATCGGTAACGCTGGCGGCTCTTGATAAAAATGGTCGAATGCCAAATATTCATCGCCCAACTGATGTTTTGGCAAATGTCGATTTCAAACCCATGGAAAAAGCCATAATTTTAGCAGAAGCAATCGGAATACAACTAAACGCAAGCAATCATGACTCGTAACGAAACCATTTTTTATTTTACACTGGGCATCATCAATATAACTTCGGGCATTCTCGGCCTCGAATGGCTCAATTATGTATCAAAACCGCTACTGATGATTAGTCTGTTTTTCATTTATTTTCTGAAAGCAAAGCAGAATCTAAATACTTCTGACAAAATAATGCTGGTTTCGTTGATTTTTTCGTGTTTAGGAGACACTTTTTTGATGTTTCAAGATAAAAACCCACAGTTTTTTCTGCTTGGACTGGGTTCATTTTTGGTAGCACAACTGGCTTATTCGGGTGTTTTCAAACCCCTCGGAACTATAAATTATAATAAAAGATACCCTTTTATTATCTACGGATTCGTATTCATTGTATTTCTACTCGATAGAATACCAAAAGGTTTTATGATGCCAATTGTGGTATATGCCACAGCCATTATGTGGATGGGAACTGCCGCCGCCGAACGCCAAACCAACCAAAAAAGCTATCGTTTTGTGTTAATTGGGGCAATTTTATTCATCATTTCTGATTCATTGATTGCCATCAATAAATTCGCTTTTTCGATTCCGCTTTCTGGACTTTGGGTCATGGCAACTTACATTTCGGCTCAATATTTGATTGTTGAAGGGGTGCTTTTGGGTAGAAATACAAAATAAAAAAGGGCGTATGCAATACCCCCCTACTAATTATTATATTCCAGAAAATTCCAAAATTTTCGTTTTTTCAGGTACTCAAAATCTTCTTCGTTATCGTAGGCTTCTCGCTCGAAACTTATTTGGCGATACGCTCGCCAAAAATGGCGGCAACGCACATAATGATACAACCATTCGCCAACGTACCAAACATAAAAAGGCAAAATCAAAAGTTCAAGTTGCTGTCTGATGTGAATTTTTTCATGATTAATCAAAACCCTACTTGGTTTTTTTGAGCGTACGATTATAAAAGGAAACAGCGTAATTCCTTGTATTTTCTTTAACGGTACACCCTTTATTAATATCATTACTGTTTACAATTACTTGAATTTCGTAGCGTCGGGTAAAAAATAACCCGACGCTACGAAAAATTATTTTTTACTAAAAATATCTTTAATCGGACTACCAACGCAGCCATTTGGCTCCAGAATATTCAATAAAGCCGCCAAAGTTGCCGCAATATCAGCAATATATGTTTGCTCTACTGTTTCGCCTTGTGGAATTTTCCAACCGTACCAAACCAACGGCACGTGGCGGTCATATTGCCACATTGTTCCGTGCGTTGTGCCTTTTTTAGAACCACTATACCAAGCTGGTTCAAACAAAGTCATTATATCACCACTGCGTTTTGGATTGTACATATTTTCGATAAGTGGCTTGTAAAAAGGCGGAATCGTTGCCGAATTAATATCGTGCAAATTCACAACTTGATAAACTGACGAACCCAAAGTCAACATTTTTTCTTTCACTAAATCATAAACTTGATTCATCGTCACATTTTTCTTTGCCATCAAAGCATGGTCAAGGTATAACTGATAATTATCTTGTGCTTTTATCCATTTTCCTTCGCCAAATTTTTCAACCATTTGTCCATTCAAATAATTGATTTCTTTAGATAATTCTACTACGCCCGCTGGAATTTTATGTTTTTTCAGAAAACCTGAAATATCAGCTACGCCGTGGTCGGCAGTCAAGAAAACCACATAATTTCCTTTGCCCAAAGTTGCATCCAATTTATTCAAAACCTCGGCAATATCACGGTCGAGACGCAAATACGTATCTTCAACTTCGATTGAGTGCGTACCCGTTGCGTGGCCTACATAATCAGGTGTCGAGAAACTTACACATAAAAAATCAGTTTCTTTTCCTTGCCCCATTTTCTCGTTTTGAAGTGTCGCCAAAGTAAGTTCCTTTGTAATTGTATTCCCGTAAGGCGAAGTTAATAATGCACCATAATTAGCAACTGTGTGCGGAAAAACAGGCAATTTTTCACCCGACAAAACATTTTCGTATTCTTGATTATCGGCTTCACTTTCGGTATATTGCTCAATCGGCAAAAGCGTTTCCCATTTCTGAGCCATCAATTTATCAGGCATTTTCTGAGCATTAAAATCTTTCATCCATTGCGGCAAATCATTCATATAATACGTACTCGTAATCCAATTGCCCGATTTTGCATCAAACCAATACGCAGCATCCGCCGAATGACCCGCTGGCAAAATACCGCCACGGTCTTTTACGGCAATACCAATTACTTTTGAACGAAACTCCGATGCAATCTTCAACTGGTCAGTAATTGTGGTCGTGTGCATATTTACAGGCGAACGTTTGCCTTCTACTCCTGCTTCGCCAGCACCTACGGCACGCACAGTTGTATCTTCGGCCACATAAACGCTTCTGTTGGCCAACGGGTCATACCATTCATTGCCGATAATGCCATTGATAGCGGGAACAGACCCCGTGTAAACCGCCGCATGACCAGGCCCAGTAACTGTGCTGGCATAATGATATTGATTGTTTTTGCAGTTAAAACCTTCATTCATTAGGCGTTTAAAGCCACCTTCGCTGTATTTGTCGTAGTAACGATAAAGGTAATCGTATCGCATTTGGTCAACCATAATACCCAGAACTAATTTAGGTTTCGAGAGGGTTGTCGCAGGTTTTGCCTTTTTCTGAGCCGAAATAGATAAACTTATCAGTAAAAAAAGGAGGGTTAGATGTTTCATTTTAGTTTGTTAAATTTCAATAAATGATATTCTGTGTCATAATAAATAAAGTCCAAAAATAGTTATCTTCTTTCAGAAACAGCCTTTTCCGACTTTAAATATTTGTAAAAATAAATATCTAAAGCCAAACAAAGCACTTAACTGGCACTTTTGATTTACCACCTTTCCTTTGTACCTTTGTGGAGTTATGCAAGATTTTTTTACAGAGTCAAATCAAAAGTTAGCGTTATTTAACGAATTCTTGAGTTCGCCCAAGCAAATCGTTATCACTACTCACCAAAATCCTGATGCCGATGCACTCGGTTCATCGTTGGGTCTATCCGCATATTTAAAGAAAAAAGGACACAATCCTGTTATCATTACACCGACCGACTACCCAGATTTTTTAAGATGGATGTCGGGCGAAAGTGAAGTGATAAATTTTGAAAGTGACCGACAAAGCTTGGCAAAAGAACTCATTGCCAATGCCGATATGATTTTTTGCCTTGATTTTTCGGCCTTGAATCGCATCAAGGGCATGGAAGAATTTGTGAAACAATCGGCGGCAAAAAAAGTATTAATCGACCATCATCAACAACCCGAAAGTTTTGCTGATTTTGTGTTTTGGAATGAGAAAGCAGCCGCAACTTGCGAATTAATTTACGAATTAATCGAAAAATTGGGCGATAAACACCTCATTGATATTCCAGCGGCCGAATGCCTTTATGCAGGTTTGGTTACGGATACGGGTTCGTTTAGGTTTGATAGCACCAGCGAAGAAGTTCACCGAATTGCGGGCGAATTGATTTCGATTGGGGTTCATCCGAATAAAATTCACCGCAAGATTTTCGATAGCAATACTTTCGACCGACTAAAGTTTTTGGGCTTTGTTTTGGGCGAAAAACTCATTTATCTTCCCGAATACAATGTATCATACATGGCTATCTCGAAGGAAGAATTGAGTAGATTTAGTTCAAAAAATGGCGATACCGAAGGCGTTGTCAATTACGGACTTTCGATAAAAGGCGTAGTGATGGCCGCTATTTTTACCGAAAAAGAAGATATGATTCGGATTTCGTTTCGTTCGGTGGATGATTTTTCGGTGAGTGAGTTTTCGAGAACTTATTTTAATGGCGGCGGACATAAAAATGCCGCAGGCGGGCGTTCGCACGAATCTTTGCAAAAAACCGTTGAAAAGTTTCTTGCTTTACTGCCTAAGTATAAAGAAGAATTAACCAATAGTTAAAATATTTATAATCAACATTTTATTCACAAGTAAATTCAAATTAATACATAATTTTCAATGACAAATTTTTTAAAAACAACATTGAGCCTTGCAGCGGCTACAAGCTTACTTTTTTCTTGTAACCAATTTAAGGTTACACAAGACCCAGATGGCTCAAAGTACCAAATCCATGAAGCAGGAAAAGGAAAAAAAATCAAAACTGGCGATATTTTAACATTTGATTTGGTTATCAAAGCAGCCAATGATTCAACTTTTGAGGATACCTACAAACGTAACCAACCCATCACGATGGTTGCTCAACAAGGTACTTACAAAGGTTCGTTTGAAAACGCTCTCATGCACCTAACCGAAGGCGATAGTGCAACGGTTTTTATCAGTGCTGACTCTCTTTTTGCACGTATGAATCAACCATTGCCGACAGGAGTTACAAAAGGGTCTGATTTCAAATTTATCGTAAAAATGAAATCAACTCAAACTCGTGAAGATTTTCAAAAAGCACAAGACGCTAAGAAAAACAACGAAGCGAAATTAATGGAAGATTTTGCAAAGAAAAACTTCGCAACGGCCACAAAGACACAATCTGGAATGTATTACGTCGTTAGTAAAGCAGGAACTGGAGATTTAATCAAAGCTGGGCAAACAGTTACGGTTGATTATACAGGAAAATTAATGGACGGAAAAGTATTTGATAGTTCAGTTGGTAAGCCTGGCCCTAAATTCCAAGTAACGGTTGGTCAAGGTGCGGTTATTCCAGGTTGGGAGCAAGCATTGGCAATGATGAAAAAAGGTGAAAAAGCAATTTTCTTCATTCCATCAAATTTAGCTTATGGCGAGCAAGGTGGCGGCCCGATTCCTCCTTTCAGTTCATTAATTTTTGAAATGGAAGTTTTAGACGTTAAGTAATACCCCTACGAAGCCCAGCAATACTGGGCTTCGTACAAAATTCAAATATATCAATAAGTAAGATGAAGAAAACAGCATTTTTGTTAGTTTTAGTAAGTGCGGTAATTGGAAGTTCGTGTAGTGGTTTCTTAGAAAACGACATCGAAGCGACCAGTAAAAAGGATGCTCAAGAGATAGCTGATTATATAAGCAGCAAAAACCTCCAAATGCTTGGTACAACCTCTGGGATAAAATATTCCATCAACCAAGCTTCTTCGGGAAGAGCTGCCGCCATCGGTGATGAAGTAACTTTTCATTACTCTTTATCTTTACTTAATGGTTCAAAGGTAGATAGTTCGTCAAGATTAAAGAATGAACCTGCTAAAGTCGTTTTGGGAGCCTCCAACATAATTGCTGGTTTTCTGGAAGCCCTTTCTCTTTTGAAAGAAGGTGAGCGAGGAACATTCTTAATGCCATCAATTTTAGGATTTGGAACACAATCAACTACAGCAATTCCGTCGAACTCTGTTCTAAGATTAGATTTAGAAATTATAAAGCTTCGCTCTGAAGACCAAATTATTGATGATTACGTAAAAGGCACTAAATTGCCTCTTACAGAAAAAACATCAACTGGATTACGTTTTATACGCACACTCGAAGTACCTAATGGCACTCCGTTGAAAGCTGGTCTTTTGGCCACCGTTAAATATACAGGTTACTTAGCCTCTACGGTAAAGCAATTTGATACGGGTCAAATAAGTGTCGCTTTAGGCGATGGTGCAGTGGTAAAAGGCTTTGAAGAAGGACTTTTGAAAATGAAAATAGGCGAAAAAGCTACCATTGTATTTCCATCAAGTTTAGGCTATGGCACCACAGGAAGTGGCACAACAATTCCACCTTATTCTCCACTTATCTTTAGTGTTGAGATAATAAGTGCGAAATAAAACTTAAAAAGATACTCAATATAATATTGCCAAAACCTCTGAACATTTCGGAGGTTTTGGCGTTTTTAATGATAACCTTTTCCTTATTGAAATGCCGAAATTACCTAAAGAACTCGAAAAGGCAGTTTTGACCCTGCCCGCAAAAGAAAAAGATAAGTTATTGATAAGGCTTATCGGAAAAAACGAATTATTGATTCAACAACTTTATTTTCAATTGCTCGAAGATGAATCTGACCTTCCGCACAAACGAGCAGAAATAAAGAATCAAATTCTGAAAGTTTCAAAAATGTATCACGATACCGCAGGCTGGATGATGATGGATATGCGAGAATTAAACGGACGTATTACGAATCACGTAAAAATAACCAAAGATAAATACGGCGAAGTTGAACTAACAATCTATTTGCTCAATACTTTTTTTGATAATCAATTATCACTTCTGGAGCAATATAGCGGCAAAACGGATACGATTTCGCTCTACATTGCCAAACGAACAGAGTTTTTGATGAAAAAACTCCCAAAACTCCACGAAGATTATTACGTTGAGTTTGAGAGAGACATCAACAAATTGCTGGAAAGAATACATAAATATTGCCCAGCCTATTATGCCCGACAAATGCAAATTGCTCAAAGCTGGGAATACTAAAAAAAGTTGCCCTTTTGGGACAACTTCTATTCAATTTTAAAGGTCAACTCAAATAAAAATCATTGATATACTACATTCATAATGAGGTCATTGTCAAATTTTTTGGGGTAACATAACGCTTCCCTTTTTGGTTCTTTGTTTTTTCCAATTCGTTTCTCAAATAATCGGCGGGAAAGAAGCCACGGTATCGGCCTACATACTTTGTTTTTGGGTCGAGTAATACCAAAGTTGGATAAACATCCACTGCAAAACGGTCGGCAATAGCCATACCATCGAAAGAATCAATATCTACTTTATAAACCATATAGTTTGCGTTCATGTACGAAACTAAATTTGTGTTAGTAAACGTTTCGTTTTCCAGTTTTTTACAAGGCCCACACCAACTTGCCCAAAAATCAAGCACAACTGGTTTCTTTAACTTTTTGGCTTCTCTCAAAAAATCATCATAGCTTCCCTTGTAAAAATTGACTTGGCTTTGCGAAACCTCGGCAATATTGGTGTAAGAGGCGAACATCACAAATGTAATCCCCAACAAGAGCATTAGTTTAATTTTCATAGCAAATATATTGAAGTTATAAAATAAACATGAGCCTTAGTTTCCTGAAAACTTAGCAAAAGGCTACATTTCTTGAATATTCAAATATTAAGCCATTTTTTACTTTGCCTTCTAATAATTTGATTATAAGCAGAATAAAAATAAAAATCGGCCGATTTCAAATAGAAATCGGCCGATTTTTTGAGAATCAATATCTATCAATAATCAACTCCAAGAGATTTCAATGTCTCAAGATTCAAGTTACCTGATGGTAAATTATTATCTTTTTGATATTTGATGATAGCCGCATTTGTGCGTGGCCCAAGTACGTTATCATCTGGGCCTGGGTCATAACCTTTAGCTCTGAGGGCTTTTTGAATGGCACGAACCGTAGCCGAAGTAATTTTATTTCCGCAAAGAATTTCAACCCAGTCGGCGTAAGTACCGCTACTTGTCATCGAAGTTGTAGTATATGTTGCATATTCAGCAGGAATCTCTCTTTCTGAAGTCGCAGCTGGAGTTTTTACAACTGTTTTTGTTACGGTACGATATTCAGCAGGTATTTCTCTTTCGGCAGTTCCAGCAGCGTTTGCCACAACTTGCTTAGTAATGGTGCGATACTCTCCTGGAATTTCGATTTCACGGGTTTGTGGCTGACCATCCACTACATATTTTGTAACCGAACGATATTCAGCAGGTACATCAATTTCACGAACTTGTGGGCCACAACCGCCGTTTCCAGCTACAAAACCATTGCCATTTCCCGAACCAGAGCCATCAGCACA
>JBKBSS010000407.1:0-2293 GCA_046291385.1 Emticicia sp.
AAAAGCATTTTGTTTATCAATCTCGAAAACCCAGATTTAGCAGTAAAAAGTATTAATCAAAATTTGGGTACAAAATGGAAATTGAAACGAACAAGTACGCAAGAAAACCGACCAATTTCGCAGGAATTGACAGCACATCCTTACGAATTTGAAGCAAACGTTTTGCAGAAATCAGTTTTTGATTATCCAATTGCGATTCAAAAAAAAACTGGCAAAGTGGGAGTTAGTTTACTCAATGAAACATTTCCGCTCATGCTCAGTGGCGATAGTTTGACTTACGCACGAATCTGGCGAAGTGCATTTCAGGCATTAAAGCCTTCATTCGATAATAATATTGAAGTAAATGCTCCGATTTTTCAAGATGTAAAAAAAGAAATTACTTCAAATTCATCAAGTTTGCCAAGCAAATTGAGTATTGAAGATGATACTATAAAAACCACCCAATCGGCCATTAATCCAGCTACGGCAAAAGCTACTTATAATTTCCGAAAAACTGGTTGGCAGCCTTTTCAAGATTCTTTGGAAGTTTATGTTGAAAGCAACCAAAGTTCTTTGGCAAAAGTAAATTTGCTAAAACCTTATCTAAAATCAGATGCCCCTTCGGTAGGTTCTGAGCAGAAATTGCAAGTCAATTTACCCGAATGGGCTTGGTTTTTGATTATTTTATTGATTTTGGCTGGACTTTGGATTGAAGCTAAAGTTGGGTAAGCAACAAAAAGCCAAGTTTTAAAGTATAATCTCTAAAACTTGACTTTTTATTTAAAAACTAAAAATGCTTACCTCATCGCCTCCGCTCCATTCTTAATATCTTCTACGACGGTTGGGTCGAGAAGCGTTGAAATATCACCTAAGTTTGACGTTTCGCCTTCGGCAATTTTACGCAAGATTCTTCGCATGATTTTTCCCGAACGAGTTTTTGGTAAGCCTGTTACAAACTGAATTTTATCAGGTTTTGCAATCGGTCCAATCACACGAGAAACCGTTGCCAAAATGTCTTTCCGAGTTAAATCTTCGTCGTGTACAAAACTTTCGCAGATTACATAAGCATAAATACCTTGACCTTTAATGTCGTGCGGATAGCCAACAATAGCACTTTCTACTACGCCAGTGTGCATATTTATGGCATTTTCAACCTCGGCAGTACCAATTCTGTGTCCCGAAACGTTGAGTACATCATCTACACGACCCGTGATTCTGTAAAAACCATTTTCATCACGCATTGCACCATCACCCGTGAAATATAGGTTCGGATATGCCGAGAAATAATTGGTACGACAACGCTCGTGGTCACCCCAAGTTGTTCGCAAAATTGACGGCCACGGGAATTTAATACACAGATTTCCACTTACATCTCCGCCCAAAATCTCTTGACCATTTTCATCCACCAACATCATCTGTACGCCTGGAAGCGGCAACGATGCCCAAGCTGGTTTCAATGGTGTGATTCCTGCCAAAGCCGAAATCATAATTCCGCCAGTTTCGGTTTGCCACCAAGTATCCACAACTGGACATTTATCTTTTCCGATATTTTTAGAATACCATTGCCAAGCCTCTTCGTTGATTGGCTCACCAACCGAACCCAGCACTTTGAGCGAACTCAAATCTTTTCCTTCTACATATTCCAATCCAAAACCCATCAATGAACGAATGGCAGTTGGAGCGGTGTAAAGGATATTTACTTTGTGTTTTTCAACAATATCCCAAAAACGACCAGCGTCTGGATAAGTTGGCACGCCTTCAAAAAGCACCGAAATTGCACCCGAAGCCAATGGCCCGTAAACAATGTATGAGTGTCCAGTTATCCAACCAATATCGGCCGTGCAGAAATGCACCATTCCTGGCTTATATTGGAAAACATTTTGGAATGTATAAGCCGCATAAACCATGTAGCCGCCACAAGTTTGAACAACACCTTTTGGTTTTCCAGTCGAACCCGAAGTGTAAAGAATGAAAAGTGGGTCTTCAGAGTCCATTTCTTCGGCTGGACAATCGCTTGTTACGTGTTTTTCTTCTTCTTCCCACCAAACATCACGGCCTTTTATCATACTCACGGCTGTACGAGTACGAGTAGCAACGATTACTTTTTTCACCGATGGACAGCCAATCATGGCATCATCAACGGTGTCTTTCATCGGAATTGCCTTATTTCCACGCACTGCACCGTCAGTCGTTACAACTGCCACACATTGCGAGTCGTTGATACGGTCAGCGATTGAAGAAGCAGAAAAACCACCAAACACGACCGAGTGAATTGCACCGATTCTGGCACAAGCCAACACTGCAATTGATAATT
>JBKBSS010000408.1:0-2283 GCA_046291385.1 Emticicia sp.
CATTGCTTTTAGCAGTTAGCTTTTAGCGATTAGCTAAAAAATAATAATTCAAAAGGTAAACCTCTACTGAAAATAGTTTAATGTTTTTGCTAAAAGCTAATTGCTAATAGCCAAAAGCAAGCAACTTTCAGTAATTTTGCTCAAAAATAAAACATTCATTCCTTAATTCCTGCTTTTTCTATGTTTGTTGCCAAATATTGGGTCGAAAAGTTACAAATGCAAAGCCACCCCGAAGGCGGATTTTTTGCCGAAACTTATCGTTCGACTGAAACGATTGATAAAAACTCTCTCCCTAAACGGTTTTCGGGTGGTAGAAATTTTAGTACAGGTATTTATTTTTTGTTGGAAAGTCATCACTTTTCGGCATTTCACCGCATTCAGTCTGACGAAATGTGGCATTTTTACGCAGGCGACGCTCTCAACGTGTATTATATTGATAATGAGGGAAATATGCAAATCATAAAACTCGGAAATAACCCCGAAAACGGTGAAGTTTTTCAAGCCGTTGTGCCAGCGGGAGTTTGGTTTGGCAGTAAACCAGCCGTCGAAAATTCTTATTCTTTGGTTGGTTGTACGGTTGCCCCAGCTTTTGATTTTGCTGATTTTGAAATGCCTGACCGACAAACACTTTTACAGGAATTTCCACAGCATGAAGAAATCATCAAAATACTAACGCATAATTTAGATTTGACAACTTTTTAGAAAGTTGTCAAATCTATCGTATTATTGCATAATATTTTCAAAAAATAAATTATTTATCAAAATGTTACAACGTCCGCAATCATTGTTATTATTACTTGTTGCTGTTTGCATGGTTTTCTTTTTGGGAGCAGAAACTTGGCACAAAACCGTAGGTACAGAATCAATTTCGTTGAATGCCTACAATCTTTCTTACGTAAAAGCTGGCTCAATCGTAAAAAATACGCCTGTATATTATTTAGCAGTTTTGGCAGTTCTTTCAGCAGGACTTTCGATTTTTACTGTTTTTCAATACAAAAATCGTGTACGTCAGATGTTGCTGGTTTCGCTCAATTCGCTTCTTGGAGCGGGTTTACTGGGTGCAACGGTTTACCAAATCCAAATGGATGCTAACAAAATCTTCGCTCCCGAAAATCAAGGTGAGTTTAGTTTTAGTTTTTGGGCAGCATTTGTGGCTTTGGCTTTAAACTGGGTAGCCAATCGCCTTATCCGTCGTGATGAGAAAATTGTGAAAGACGCCGATAGAATGAGATAATTTAGTCCACTCTCGGAAGTCAATAGATTTTAGATTTTGTCGTCCAGCGTTTGTAATGCTGGACGATTTTTTTTAGCAAATCAACTTAAAACCTTCGCCGTGCATATTCATTATTTGCAGCGAAGGGTCTTCTTTGAGGTGTTTTCTTAGTTTCGTAATATAAACATCCATGCTTCGGGCATTGAAGTAGCTATCATCGCCCCAAATGAGTTTCAAGGCAAAACTACGGCTCACAGATTGGTTTTTGTTTTGGCAAAGCAATTTCAAAAGTTCCGATTCTTTGGTCGTAAGTTTGTTTTGTGAGTCGTTAAAGCTCAAACTATTGGTTTGGGAATCAAAATCATAAGCCCCAATTTTGAAGTTATTTACTTGAATATCTGGCTCTTGCTTGTTGAATCTTCGTAAAATGGCTTTCATACGCATCAATAATTCTTCCATGCTGAATGGCTTTGTGATATAATCATCGGCCCCGACTTTAAAGCCCTGAATCGTATCTTCTTTCATTGATTTGGCCGTCAGAAATATTACTGGTACATCTTTATCTTTCATTCTGACTTCTTTTGCTAACGAAAAACCGTCTTTTTTTGGCATCATCACATCAAAAATACACATATCGTAGCCACCTTTTTCTAAGAAAAATTTGAGTCCTTCTTCGCCATTTTTGGCCAAATCGGTCGTGAAGCCCTTGGCTTGGAGGTATTCTTGTAGCAACATTCCCAAATTTGGGTCGTCTTCGGTTAAAAGGATTTTTGCCATAATTTTAGTTTTTTTCGCAATTAAGGCGTAAGCGATACGCCCCTACCTGTAAATATAATTTCAAACTTACTGCCTTCGCCCAGCTTGCTTTCCACAAGTATTTGGCCGTTGTGCAGTTCTACCATTTTTTTGACATAGCTAAGACCCAAACCAAAGCCTTTCACATCGTGCAGATTTCCAGTTGGAACACGGTAGAAGCGTTCAAAAATGCGAGCTATTTGGTCTTTTGTCATGCCGATTCCTTTATCAGAAATGCTGATTTTCAACAAGTTATCCACATTTTCGGTGCGAAT
>JBKBSS010000409.1:0-2222 GCA_046291385.1 Emticicia sp.
AGCAATGTTATACGTTCCTGCATAATTGCTGGTGGAAATTCCGAGCCATTGCTGTGCCGTTGATAAAAAGGGTATAAAAAAAAGACAAAAAAGTATTCGCATTTTTTCGTTGAAAAGGTCAGTTTTGAGTTGGGTTCACTCAATAAAAATAATCGGGCTACAAAAGTAAATAATTATACTCAATTGCTTTTGTTTTTAAAGAGATTAATCATATTTTAGAATCTCATTTACTCAAAGACCAAAGAAAACACATGAATTACAATTTTAGTAACTACAAAACTGATAATTTCTTCGATGAAATGATTACCCCCGAAGCAAATGCACGGACAGGAAATCAAGTACTTAAAAACACGATAGAAAACCTTGCTTTTGAGAATCTGAAAAATAAACAAAAGGCGGCAGAACGTTCGATGGTCTCGGCGGGTATTACATTCAACGTTTACTCAGAAGATGGCGGAACGGAGCGAATTATTCCGATTGATATTGTGCCGAGAGTAATCGACTCGCAAGAATGGGATAATCTTGAAAAAGGTTTAGTTCAGCGAATCACGGCTCTAAATATGTTCTTGCAAGATATTTATAACGAACAGAAAATCATTCGTGATGGTATAATTCCTCGTGAAATCATTGAATCGAGCAAAGGTTTTCTGCCCGAATGTATTGGAATTACTCCGCCAAAAGGCGTTTGGATTCATATTACAGGAACTGACCTTATCAGAGATAATAACGGAGTTTTTACGGTTCTCGAAGATAACCTTCGTTGTCCGTCGGGTGTATCGTATATGCTCGAAAACCGTGAATTATCGAAGCAAACTTTTCCAGATGTTTTATCACAAACGAACGTTAGAGCAATTTCGGAATATCCAGCAAAATTGCTTGAAGTGTTGCGTTACACTTCTGGCCGCCCCGACCCTACCGTGGCAGTTTTGACCCCTGGAATCTATAACTCAGCGTATTTTGAACATTCGTATTTGGCACAACAAATGGGCGTTGAATTGGTAGATTACCGTGATTTGGTTGTAGTTGGCGATTACCTAAAAATGCGAACAACCAAAGGTTTTAAGACCATTGACGTACTTTACCGAAGAATTGATGATACATTTCTCGACCCAAAAACCTTTAACCCGCATTCATTAATCGGAATCCCAGGTTTGTTTGATGTTTATAAAAAAGGAAATATCGGCTTGGCAAATGCTCCAGGCACTGGCGTGGCCGATGATAAAGTAGTTTATGCGTATGTGCCTCGCATCATTAAATATTATTTAGGAGAAGAAGCCTTGATTCCAAACGTGGAAACTTATTTGTGCGGCGAGCCAGATTCGATGAAATATGTACTTGAAAACATCGAAAAATTAGTTGTAAAAGAAGCCAACGAAGCTGGCGGATACGGAATGCTAATCGGGCCAAAAGCTGATAAAGCCGAACACGATAAATTTAGAGCTTTGATTCAAGGCAATCCAAGAAATTATATTGCTCAACCGACAATCTCACTTTCACGCAGCCCTTGTTTGGTTGAAGATGGTTTGGAAGGCCGCCACGTTGATTTACGTCCATACATTCTTTACGGCGATGGCATTCACGTAACCCCAGGCGGACTTACCCGTGTTGCCTTGAAAAAAGGCTCATTAGTTGTAAATTCCTCACAAGGCGGTGGTAGTAAAGACACTTGGGTTCTAAAATAATGATGAATTATTAATGATGAATGATGAATGAGTTGTATTTTTGCATAAAATTCATTCATTGTTAGATTTCAACACATTTATAATTAAGCATTTATCAGTCACCATTATATTATGAATATTACACGTTTTTCAACATTAGTAGCAATTATAGTTTTGGCAGCATTGTCGAGATTTATTCCACATCCATTTAATTTTACACCAATTGCCGCTATCGCACTTTTCGGTGGAGCATATTTCAGCAATCGTTGGCAAGCACTTCTCGTGCCGATGGCAGCAATGCTTTTGAGCGATACTGTTCTTGAAATCTCAACAGGTTGGGGTTTTCATTCGGGAATGATTATTGTTTACGCAGCATTTGCCTTAGTTTCGGCTCTGGGAATGGTTTTACTTAAAAATGTAAATCCTTCACGAGTAGTTTCGGCATCATTAATCAGTTCGTTGATTTTCTTTTTGATTACGAATTTTGCATTTTTCTATCCAGAATCTGCCGTGGCTGACCTAAACTTAGGAGCTTACCCTCACAATTTTAGTGGCATAATT
>JBKBSS010000410.1:0-2171 GCA_046291385.1 Emticicia sp.
ATAGATTTCAACAAGGCGGAACTTATGCCGTGACTTTGAAAGCATATAATAGTATCGGTTGCGAACTTTCGACCACAAAAAATATTGATATTCCAGAAAACGATGGGACAGTTCCAAACGTTATTACACCAAATAATGATGGAAAAAATGATAACTTTACAACAGGATTTAAAAATGCCACGCTTGATATTTATAATCGTTACGGAAAATTGATTTTTAGCTCAAAAAATTACCAAAACGATTGGGGAAACGGCATCGCATCAGGGACATATTATTTTGTTCTAACCACTCCAACTGGCAATGAATGCAAAGGCTGGGTAACGGTGGTAGATTAGTTGAGCAAGTTTCAAACTTGCTCAAGCACAATTTAGAAAATTGTGTTACAAAAGCATTAATTTTTCAAACAATTATATACAATCAACAATGAAAAAACTCATCACACTTCTCGCAATTATTTTCGCAGTAAATGTTTCTTTCGGTCAAAAATATGATAGTTTTGGCGAAAAAATCAAACCAAGTGGAGCAATCTCAACCGCTGATTTAGCCAAAAAAGCTACCGAAAAAGGTGCAGTAGATGCCAAAGTAACTGGTGTAGTAGAATCAGTTTGTCAAGTAAAAGGCTGCTGGATGAAGGTAAAAATGGACAATGGACAAACCATGCGTGTAACTTTCAAAGATTACGGATTCTTTGTGCCAAAAGATATTGCAGGAAAAACCATTGTTTTTGAAGGAAATGCTACAACCAAAACTACATCAGTTGACGAACTTCGCCACTACGCCGAAGATGCAGGTAAAAGCAAAGATGAAATCGCAAAAATCAATGAGCCTAAAACCGAACTGACGTTTGAAGCAAATGGTGTTTTAGTACCGAAAAACTAATTTTTCAGAGCAGTCTTCGCTTCGAGCGAAGACTGCCCTAATCGGAAAATTACTTAGGCATCGTTGGGCGAACCTCAATCTTACTCGGCAAAGTACGAGCTGGCATTTTGATTAAATCCGAAACTATCTGTCCAATATCTTCTGGTTGGATTTTCCACGCATCTTTGTCGCTCGGTTCGTGATTATTGAAATGCGTAGCCACCGAACCTGGCATAATCGTAGAAACTTTAATACCTTCGTTTCTCAAATCAAGCATGATTGCTTGCGTGAAACCAACCAAACCAAACTTACTGGCATTATAGCCACTTGCACTGGCAAAGAAGTTTGTTCCTGCCAAACTTGCAATGCTAATAAAATAGCCTTTTGTGGATTTTAGTGCTTCTAAAGATGCTTTTATGCTGTAAAACACACCAGTTAGGTTAATATCAATCATTTCGTGCCATTGCTCCGAAGAAAGTGTTTGAATAGGTGCAAAATGACCAACGCCCGCATTGGCAATAAAATAATCGAGTCTTCCCCAAGTATTGACTACTTCGTTAACAGCATTTAGTTGTGAATCCAAATTTCTGACATCCGATTCAATTCCGAGGGCGTAACCTGCCTTTATTTTGTTTAATTCGGCGGCAGCTTCATCAGCGGCAGCTTTGGAGCGGCTCGTGATAGCCACTTTTATTCCTTCTTTAATCAATACCTCAGCTACACCGTAGCCAATTCCTTTTGAGCCTCCCGTAATGAGAGCTGTTTTTATTTCTGACATATTATTTGAATTTAAGTCGATGGTCGATAGACAACAAGTCCACCGTGAAAGCAACAAAGAATTAAGATAAATGATTTCGTTTTTGGTCGATAAGTAATAAGACTAAATTATTTGTATAACTAAAGTATTTTAACTCACTGATAATCAGTATTATCCAACACTCGGGCAACCCCCACACTATCTCAATCGCACTTTTTCATTTGTACCTTAGCACTTAAAACTAATTAATGGATACTTGTCACATAGCTCTTTTATGGCTATAAAAATCAATTCTCCGAACAACCAGCAATTTTTGCCTGAAAAACGCTACCTTGTTTAGCTTCAAAATTTGGTTCGAGCAAAATATATTTTCCTGCTGAGTAGGTTACTTTTTGGTTGGTATTGATAGCATTATTGGCATTGGCTTGTATCCAATCCCACGATTCTATGGTTGTGTCGATGAGTCGGTTTTCTTTTTGTAAAACCAACTGACTATTACAATTTGGCGGTAGTGGTAGTGTACTCATGTAAATACCTCGCCCGTGTGTGCCAACGG
>JBKBSS010000411.1:0-2144 GCA_046291385.1 Emticicia sp.
AATGGTATTTTTCCCGTTTATTTTTAGATTAAATTTCTAAATCGGAAGTTTAAACAAGTTTGTTCTCAAATCAATTGTTTCAAATAATTTAAATAAATAGTGACACGACTTTCAGCAAAATAATCTAAAAACAGTATAAACCCTGTACAATAGCAGTAATTCCGACCAAAATAAACAATCAACTTTCAGCTTTTTCGGCATTAAAATAACTCTCTATTGCATTCATTTATCTGGAGCTGTTTATCTACTTTCTGATATGGGGTAAAGATATAGTCATTCGAGTCATATAGCTCGTTTGAAAAGCAAGAAAGCACACAATTTTCGGAAAAATCATACATTTCTCGCCAATCGGTAGGCTCTAAAAGCAATATTTTATTGGGGCTGTTTAGTAAAAAAGCATTCTCTTCTCCTTCATTATTCACATAAACTTTGCACGAACCAACCATACAAACCAGCAAATGAGTGCTTTTTTTATGTCGATGCTTGCCTCTGACACTTTCGGGAGAGTTGTTATAAATCCAAAATACTCTTTTGATTGGAAATGGTAGAACTGGCGATTCAAGAACAGCTAATACGCCATTTTTATCATCATAAGTATTTATTTCTGTCAATTTTGCCATTTACATTATCAATGTTTTTAGAGAAAAACATAAAACTTCGCTTTAATATTTACAAAAATCAGGTAGCAAAACTGCTACCTGATTCGATACTTTTATATAATTAACCTTAATCAAATTTTCGTAAGCACTGATGGTTTACCACAGTGGATTTTGAACCAAGCCTTTTGCAATATTTAATTCGCTTTGAGGAATTGGGTATAGATACATTTTTGGACTAAAACTTCTGTCTTCAACCTTTGTTGGCGTGTATTTAAAAGTATTATCAGAGTTTCTGGTAATTTCTACGCCCGTTAGGGGCTTTCCTAAAAACTCAGGGCCTTGCATCCATCGACGAACATCCCAAAAACGGTGGTCTTCAAAAGCAAATTCAATGCGTTTTTCATTTCTAATACGCTCTCTCATTTCAGTTTGAGATAAACCAGCGGGTAAAGGAGGCATTGCAATTCCAGTTCTTGACCTAACAATATCAACATATTTTTTGATGTCTGCATTGCCAGGACTCCATTCGTTTAAAGCCTCTGCATAATTGAGATAAATTTCAGGAAAACGGAAAATAATCCAGCTATGAACACCAGTATTTCCATTCAAAAGGTTTAAACTTTCGATTTGGTATTTTCTTAAATAATACCCTGTTTTGGTAGCATTAACTATTGGTTTTGCATCAAGTCCACCAGTAAAAATTTGAAGATTTCGGGCAGGTGTTCCAAAAGATGAATTATTTACCGCAATCGTTAAACCTAAACGTGGGTCACGGTTGGCGTACGGGTTAGCTGCCATTACGGGGTCGTTCCAATTGAATTTTACGGCAGAAGTTGCACTAACTCTGACTTCATAGGCATCAACTAAATCTTGAGAAGGTGTGTTGCCACTTTGTCCTAAATTAAAGCCAATCGGCGAATTAGTTCTTTCAAACTGATTACTTGCCCCATTACTGCGGGTAAATATAATTTCGGCATTATTAAATGTATTGAATAAATTTTTATACGCTCCCAGAGTTGGTAATGCCCCTGCATCAATCACGGCTTTTGCGGCATCCGAAGCGGCTTTCCAACGAGCAGTACGGTCGCCAGCAGGCAATGAAATCAATGCAGGATTTGCATATCCACCAGCCCAAGTCGGGTTATTGAATAGCTCACTGGCGGCATACAATAATACACGGCTTTTTAGTGCCAAAGCTGTTAGTTTTGTAACTCTCCCCAAATCACTGGCAACTACATAAGGTGCGGTTGACGCATTTAAGGGCAATTTTGCAGCGGCAGAGTCACACTCGGCAGTAATAAATTGCAGACATTCGCTCAATGAACTACGCTGGATGCTTGAAAAGTCGTCTTCTATAGAAAGTGCATTATTGATTATCGGAACGCCACCGTAGCGTTTTACTAATTCAAAGTAAAAATAGGCACGTAAAAACCTCGCTTCGTAAGTCCATCTTCTAATTGATGCAAGGTTTGTATTATAAACTGCTTGTGCCGATGGAGAAGGGTCAAGTTTCCACGGGTCAAGATTTATTTTTCCCGTAGAAAC
>JBKBSS010000412.1:0-2098 GCA_046291385.1 Emticicia sp.
AACGGCGACGAACTTTAAATCTTATTATCTTGAGCCTGATAATTCAAGTTGTAAGTATAAAAAGAAGTAGTTGGCAATTTTCAGTTTACAGTAGGCATTTTAATACTGACTACTGTAAACTGAAAACTAATAGCTTACCTCGTTAAGCGATAAAGTAAAATTGCCGAACGCTGAATAAGAGCTGGATATTCTTTCAAATTAATGGTTTCGCCAGGAGCGTGAGCTCCACGTCCCGATGCTCCGAGACCATCAAGACAGCTTACGTATTGAGCAACGTACGAAATATCCCCTGCTCCACGTGAGCCTGGGTCGCCTGCTTTTACAGCCCCAAGTCCCATATCTTGACTGGTTTTATTGAGTATCTCCAATAATTTTGTATTCGCTTCGATAGGTTCCATTGCAGGAATTCCATCGGAAAATGTAATTTCAGCACTGGTTGCGTTTAGGTTTTTACTCACAATTTCACGCATTTTTGTTCGGGCAGCTTCTTTTTGAACCTCACTGATAAATCTCAAATCGCCCGTAACTTCTACTTTTTGTGCCACAATATTTGTTTTTCCTACGGCAGTACCTTTGGCCTGAGCAGGGTCGTAGTTTACTTCTGTTCCGCCTACAATCACCCCTGGATTGAAAGTTAGATATTTTTCTTGACTCAAAGCTTCTCGAAATTCATCCAAAATACGAGCGGCCTCATAGATTGCTCCGTAGCCCATTGTTTTGTTGAATACGCCCGACGAATGTCCAGTTTTTCCGTGAGTAGTTAAGTGCCAGCCACTTGCCCCACGGCGAGCAGTGGCCGCAATATCAAAACTTTGGGCGGTTTCGTAGGCTAAAGCTACTTCACATTCTTTGGCACGGTCGATAAAATCTTTGCGGCTGATGCTGGTTGGTTTTCCTGCACTTTCTTCGTCACCCGTAAAATAGACCGTTATGTTCGTATCATCAAGCAAGCCTTGGGAATGAAGAGCTTTCAAACCCGCAATAATCATCACATCGCCACCTTTCATATCGTTTACACCTTGTCCCGTGGCGGTTGAATCAGTTAATCGAGTAAAAGGTCCGGTAGGCATTGATTTCTCAAAAACAGTATCAAGGTGGCCAATCAAAAAAAGTTTTTTACCCTTTTTACCTTTACGATAAGCCACCAAATGCCCCGCACGATTGAGCGAATCGGGCAACGAAACCCATTCTGTCGTGAAACCCATCGCATCAAATTCTTTTTTGAAAAGCTGCCCAACCTGACGCACTCCCTCGTGGTTGAGCGTACCACTATTGATATTGACGGCATCAATCAAAAGCTTTTCGGTTTGAGGCATATTGACTTTTACATGCTCAATGATTTTTTTCTCGACCGAACTAAGCGATTGAGCCGTAGAAATGAAGAATGTAGAATTGAGAATTAAGAATGAGAGGAATATAGGTTTTAGTTTCATTGTTGAAGTTTGTTTAAGTAAGATTTTTAAGAAATTCTTGTTTTAAGTAAGTACTTAATCACAAATAACGCTCTTTCAAAATAGTTAAATGATGCAGCTCATGGCCAGCAATAAACCACGCTAATACACGAGCATTGGTTGGCAACTGATTGGCTTTTCCCATTTGACCAAGTTCACGCTTGCCGAGCGATTTGAAAAATAAAACCGTTGATTTGCGTTGAGCTTTGAATTGCAGCAACAAACTACGCAAAGATTTTTTATCGAAATTGGTTGCCTGTACGTAATCATCCTCATCGAAGCCCAACAAAGATTGTTTTTCACCACGAGCTACTGACAAGGCACGATAAAGCAGGATTTTTTCGGTGTCAATGATATGTCCGAGCATTTCGAGTGGTGTCCATTTTCCTTCGGCGTAGCGAAAATGCAGCTTTTCTTCTGGAATGTTTTTGAAAAAATTATCCACAATCGAAATATTTTCGGATAAATTTTTGAGGGCGTCATCGCCCGTAACTCTCTGAATATAACTGTTTTGGTACGAATTTATGTCGTACTCATGTTCGGTAGGTCGAGAAATTTTCATATTTTTTTGATTTAAGACTTGACATACAAATATAATAGTTGTACCTTTGCACCACGTTAAACAAACAGAGAAATATTTTAATGTT
>JBKBSS010000413.1:0-2010 GCA_046291385.1 Emticicia sp.
AAGAAAGGTTGTCCAAAAATTACAAACTTTCTCTCAAAAATATTCATCATTAAAAGCGGCTGACCGCCAATTTTAATGAAAGGAACAGAAAAGAATATAGCCAAGAAAATAACCGTAGCAATGATTCTTTTATTATGAAAACTTCCTTTTGGCTTTTTGGGATGTAACCAAATACGTTTTCCGTTGGCATCTACCGTGGCTATTGTATCACGGAATTCTTCTTCATAAAACTCTGATATTTCGGGTGATGTATTCATTTTATTTATAGAGAGGTTCGGCGTTGCGTTTATTGATGCCGAATAAAACCCCAACCCTTTACAAAATTGCAAAGGATTGAGAGTGTTTTTTAATTTGTTGCTGTCGAATCAGCAGCTACTTTATCTCCTTGCGGAGCTTTTCCATTTGGCGGATTTGTACCAGCCAATGAAGCTATATAATTAGAAACATCCTGCATTTCGTTTGGCTTCAAGGTAGCTTTCCAAGCAATCATACCTTTTTCAGGCACACCATTTTTGATAGTTTTGAAAATTGCACCGATTGTTCCACCGTGTATCCAAAATTCATCGGTTAAGTTTGGCCCTACGCCACCTTCACCAGCAGCACCGTGACAAGCCACACATTTTCCTGTGTATATCTCTTTTCCTTTAGCAAGTACTTTTGTATCAGAAACTAACAATTTTACTGAATTTTCGTCAATACTATTGGCATTTTTGGCTTGATATTCTTCGATTTGCTTTTCAGCTACGGCTACTTCAGTCAAATATTCTGTTTCTTGATTGGGGCTTGAATACCAAACGTGATAATCGAGCAAATAGAAAACTGCAAATACAATGGTAGCGTAGAAAAGGTATTTCCACCAAGGTGGAAGGTGATTGTCAAGCTCCCTGATTCCATCATAATTATGATTCAATAAAATCACTTCTTCTTTTTCCAAAGGCACTGCCCCTGTGAGACCTTTCCACCAAGTATCAAAATTAAATGCTTCGGCGATTACACCACTTTGCTGATTATCAATTTGTTTGAGCGTGCGGAAAATTCCGAATACCACAAACAAAATCACAACTGCGAAAATGACGAGAGTTACCAATACCAAGAATAGAATCAATTCTTCTCCTGTTTTTAATGATAAGTTCATTTATGACAATTTTTATAATTAATAATTTATTTTAAGTACTGAGACAAAAGACATGAGATTCGAGACAAGAGACGGTTCACCGCAGCGATAAAATGCTAATTATCAGTAAATTAAGGCTTTTCAATTTATTGATTAATATTCTCTCATTACTTCGTCCAAAGTCAACGGTTAATTGTTTTGGGATATTCTGTTGACTTTGATTGCGAGAAAACCTATTTTTCTTTGTCGAAAGGAAGGTTTTCCATGTGATTTACATATTTTTTATCTGCTTTAAAAACCCAAAAACCAAGTGCAGTAAAAAACGTAAAAAATACTATTAATGAAAAGATGGGGAAAACTGATACCCCTTCTATGCTATTTAAAATATTTCTGAACATAGTTTTATTTGTTTAAGCCCCACCCTGCCCCGATGGGGAGGGTATTTAGGCAGAAATGTCTTATTTTACCGCCGTTTGCTCTTTCTTGATGTCAGTACCCATGCGTTGTAAGTAGGCAATTAGGGCGATGATTTCTTTATCACCTTTTGCCGTGATTTTGGCATCAGCCAGAGATTTTACGATACCTTCGGCTTGGGCTTCTGCATTTGCGATGGCTTCATCTTCAAAGCCTTCTGGGTACGGAACACCCAATGTTCGCATCGCATTTATTTTATCAGGTAATTGACCTTTATTGTATTTATCTGATAATAACCAAGGGTAAGGAGGCATAATCGAACCTGGCGACATCGTTTGTGGGTCCATCATGTGGTTGTAGTGCCAGCTATCTGGGTATTTAGCACCAATTCGGTGTAAATCTGGCCCAGTACGCTTAGAACCCCACTGGAACGGATGGTCATATACAAATTCACCTGCTTTTGAATATTCTCCATAACGCTC
>JBKBSS010000414.1:0-1985 GCA_046291385.1 Emticicia sp.
TATCTTTTTCGAGCCTTGCACCCATCAGTTTTACATCATCCGAAGTGCGTTCGCCACTGCCATGAAACCAAACACATAAAAAATCTCCGTTGGGCAAAGCCACAATACTACTGGCATGAACGTGTTTTTCTTGTATCGGAAAAATGAGTGTAGAAGATTGAATAGCAGGGTTTTGTGCAAAAAGAAGTTGTGTACTGAAAAGTAGAAAGAATTGCAAAAAAGAATAGTTTCTCATGTTCAATGGCTCAGGTTATTATTTTGTTCAAAGAAAATGACTGGAAATCAAAACTGTTGACTTGCAGATTATCGACCGTAGACTACAAGTATTTCAAATTTATTAGATTTTATTGAGTATTTATTAAAAAAAATCAAGAATATTACGAGAGTTTTTTCAACCTACTTAAACAACCCCATTACCAGACATGAAATCTATTTCAACCAAGATTTTTATTTGTTTTCTTTTTTATATTTTTTTAAATATAGGAGTTTTTGCTCAAAATGTAGCCGTTACACCACAAACAGCCTTAAAAAGCTATTTATCTAATAATGACAAAAGTTTTCAATGGGAATTAAAAGACTCCTCGGCCATGGGAAATGTAATGGTTTATCAACTATTGCTCACTTCTCAAAAATGGCGGAATTATACTTGGCGACACCAACTGACAGTTTTCGTGCCGAAAAACCGTCAATATAATGATGCTCTTCTGTTTATAACTGGTGGCTCGAACAAAGATGAACAACCAAATTGGAGTAAATCAGATGGTTTATGGCCTTCGTTGGCGGGTGTTGCTGAAAAAAATAAAGCTACCGTGGCTTTGATTCGTCAAGTTCCGAACCAACCACTTTATGGAGACTTAACCGAAGATGCTCTTATTTCATATACGCTTCATCAATTTAAAAAAGACAAAGATTATACTTGGCCTTTGCTTTTTCCGATGGTAAAATCGGCGGTGAGAGCAATGGATGCGGTGCAAGAATTTACGAAGCAAAAGCAAAAATATGAAGTAAATGGATTTGTGATTTCGGGTGCATCGAAGCGTGGTTGGACAACTTGGCTTTCAGCCGCTATTGACGATAAACGTGTGAAAGCCATCGCTCCGATGGTGATTGATATGCTCAATATGCCCGCAACGCTCAATTATCAATATACAACTTATGGGGAATACAGCATTGAAATTGAAGATTATGTGAAATTGGGCATTCCGCAAGGAACTGATACTGAAGATGGTAAGGCGATTTCGGCAATGATTGACCCATTTTCATATAGAAGCAAGTTGGATGTACCGAAAATGATTTTTATAGGTACAAATGATGAATATTGGACGGTTGATGCAATTAAGCATTATTTAGGAGAAATTCCTGGTAAAAATATGATTCATTATGTGCCTAATGTTGGACATAATTTAGGCGGCGGAAAACAAGCTTTTGAGACTTTAAGTGCCTTTTTTGGACTAACGGTTTTGAATCAAGCATATCCAGTAAATTCTTGGGAAATTAATTTTAATAAAGTCAATTCGGAATTAACCATAAATGCAGTTACCGAAAATTTGGTTGAAGCAACTCTATGGCAAACGACCTCTTCTGACCGTGATTTTAGAAATAATCTTTGGTTGAGCAAAAATATTAAACTGAAAGATTCTCCACAAATTAAAGTTTCATTGCCGCACCCCAAGAAAGGCTATCAAGCATATTATGTGGAAACAAAGTATAAAGACCGAAATGGCGGCACATTTAGCGTTTGTACTCGTGTGTATGTGACTGATACAGAGAAGGTTTTGTAGAAAAATGTATTCTTGAAATTCAAAAATCAGTAGAGACGTTGCATGCAACGTCTCTACATAGCGATAAAAGTTTTCAAAAATTGCTATTTATTTTGCCAATTTGGTTTTCTTTTTTCTTTAAAAGCCAAAATTCCTTCTTGGGCATCTTCCGATTCTCTGATTTCTTGCAGAATGCCCAAAAGATAATGATGCTGTTCGTTTTCG
>JBKBSS010000415.1:0-1593 GCA_046291385.1 Emticicia sp.
TCTTGTTCGTTGATAACGATTTTCATACTTTGTCCACCCAACACATAACTCGGACGCACCAAAAGCGGAAAACCTAATTCACGAGAAACTTCTACGGCATGGTCGGCCGTGCGAACTGTGGCAAACAATGGATAAGCAATATCCATTTCTTTCAATTTCTCAGAAAAACGCCCCCTATCTTCGGCCAAATCAAGGGCATCGTAAGATGTTCCGATGATTTTTATGCCGTATTTAGTCAATTTTTCGGCCATTTTCAAGGCGGTTTGTCCACCCAACTGCACGATTACACCTTCTGGTTTTTCGTGCTGAATAATGTCATAAACGTGTTCCCAGAAAACTGGTTCAAAGTATAATTTATCCGCAATATCGGGGTCAGTTGAAACCGTTTCAGGGTTACAGTTGACCATGATTGCTTCGTAGCCACATTCTTTTGCCGCCAAAATTCCGTGTACACATGAGTAGTCAAACTCGATACCTTGTCCGATACGGTTCGGGCCTGAACCCAAAACGACAACTTTCTTTTTGTCAGAACTACCCGACTCGTTATCAAGATTATCAAGCGAAGTACTAAATGTTGAGTAAAAATAAGGGGTTTTTGCTTCAAATTCGGCCGCACAAGTATCAACACACTTATATATACGGTGAATTTTCTGCTCTATACGCTTATTGAAAACTTGGCTTTCTTTGCAATTTAATACGTGTGCAATTTGGCGGTCAGCGTAGCCTTTTTGTTTGGCAGTCAGTAAGAGTTCTTTAGAAATATCATCAATTGAAAACTGCTCCATTTCTTTTTCAAGAATAATCAACTCTTCAATTTGACGCAAAAACCATTTATCTATTTTGGTAAGATTCTGGATAGTTTTGAATGAAATTCCAGCCTTGAAAGCATCATAAACGTGGAACAAACGATTCCACGATGGATTGGCCAAAGATTTCTTCAAAGCCTCTTGGTCTTTCAACTCTTTCCCATCAGCACCTAAACCGTTACGCTTAATTTCGAGCGATTGACAAGCCTTTTGAAGTGCTTCTTGGAAATTACGACCGATACCCATTGTTTCACCGACCGATTTCATTTGTAAACCAAGTGAGCGGTCGCAACCAGGAAATTTATCGAAATTCCAACGTGGAATTTTTACGATAACATAGTCGATTGCTGGTTCAAAATAGGCCGATGTGCTTCCTGTGATTGGATTAATCAACTCATCAAGGTTATAGCCAATCGCCATTTTAGCAGCGATTTTTGCAATCGGATAACCAGTTGCTTTCGATGCTAATGCCGACGAGCGAGATACACGTGGATTAATTTCGATGGCGATGATTTCGTCAGTTTCGGGATGAAGCGAAAACTGCACATTACAGCCACCCGCAAACTGTCCGATGGCGTTCATCATTTTGATTGCCATATCACGCATTCTCTGATAAACTGTATCAGGCAAAGTCATGGCAGGGGCAACCGTAATAGAATCACCCGTGTGAACTCCCATTGGGTCGAAGTTCTCGATTGTACAGATGATTACGATATTTCCGAGGTTATCTCTCAATAACTCTAATTCAAATTCTTTCCAACCCATGATTGATTGCTCGACCAATACT
>JBKBSS010000416.1:0-1139 GCA_046291385.1 Emticicia sp.
CACGTATCCAAACATCCTGTTTTTTGAGCTCTAATTTCGGTCAATAAATTACGGTCTTTCAATTCTTCTTTGAAGGCGTCCACTAAAGCCATACCTCGCTCACTTCCACAACATTTTTTTGGTGCATCTTTATCGTTTGTACAAATAAATACGTGCTTTTTGAATTTCATTTTTTGATTTTTTATGATGTTCTGATTGTATTACAACAAAGTTAAGAAAACTTCAAGCAAAGACTTCCTTTAACTCACGAATTCCAAACTTCCCAAGCCTTTTCGGCTTGCAAATGAAGCATTGGCAAACCATTGTGCGTTTTTGCTCCTTGTTCTTTTCCTTTTTGTAGAAAAAGCGTTTCAAGTGGATTATAGACTAAATCGTAGAGAAAATGATTTTCGGTTAGAAATTCATACGGAATATCAGGACATTGGTCAGACTTCGGGTAAGTTCCAACGGGTGAACAATTGATAATCAGTTGATAATCAGCAATTAATGCAGGTATTTCATCATACCCAATATTTTTATCTGACTTGGTGCGTGAAACAGTTTTAAACGCTATTCCTAAATCTTTCAGAGCCGCCACAACTGCTTTTCCAGCTCCGCCATTTCCTAAAACAAGTGCTTTGATTGACGGAATATTAACTTCAGAAAGAAAACTTTCGAGCGAAGTTTTGAAACCATAATAGTCTGAATTATAACCGATTAAGCGACCATCTTCCGTAAATTTTATTACGTTTACCGCTCCAACTTTTTCGGCCGAGGCATCAAGTCCATCCAAAAAAGGCATCACTGCCTGTTTGTGCGGAATCGTGACGTTTAAGCCTTTCAGATTGGGTTCGTTTTTTAATAACTGCGAAAATTCTTGAATATCGGGCAACTCAAAAAGTTTATATTCGTGGGTTTCGGACAAACCCAATTGCTCAAATTTTTCAGTAAAATATTTTTTTGAAAAAGAATGTCCAAGCGGAAATCCGATTAGGGCGTAGGCGTTCATAATTTGGGTTTTTCAAGATTTATTTCTTTTTTCGGCGGCGAACTACCAATTCTTTATAGCCAAAGGTTGGGTCAGGTTCTCGTACAAAATCATAGTCGGGCATGATTCCGAGTACGATTTCGGCAGTTGTATAAATCAGGCTTTCGTCGCC
>JBKBSS010000041.1:0-14080 GCA_046291385.1 Emticicia sp.
GTAGTAGTTTCTATCAATCACCGCCTCAATATTTTGGGTTATCTCGACCTTTCTGCTTATGGCGAAAAATATAAGCAATCGGCAAATTCAAGCGTTTTGGATATGAAAGCGGCCTTAGAATGGGTAAAAACCAATATTTCAAACTTCGGTGGCGACCCAAATAACGTGACAATCTTCGGTCAATCGGGCGGTGGGGCAAAAGTAAATACGCTGATGGCGATGCCGTCGGCAAAAGGACTTTTTCACAAAGCTATCAATCAAAGTGGTGCGTTTCGTTCAGCGATGCTTGATAAAGCAACAACCCAAGCGATTGGTGCAGAAGTGATGAAAGAACTGGGTATTTCGGCCGATAAAGTTGACGATATTCAGAAAGTTCCGTTCCAAACTTTGAGCGATGCAGGCAAAAAAGCACTTAAAACTGTTGCCGATAAAATGAAAGCCGAAGGAAAAGCAGCAATTGGTTTCGGTTTAAGTTGGGGGCCAAGTGGCGATGGTGAAGTTTTACCTTACCAACTATTCTCGAATGAAGCATTTGAATTATCAAAAAATATTCCTTTGATGATTGGCACAACTATCAACGAATTTGCAGTTTTTAGAGGTGGAATGCCGAGCAATTCGACAAATGAGCAAGCAATCGAAGCTATCAAAAAAGTATATGGCGATAAAACGGATGCTTACATCGCAGCCGTAAAAAAAGCCTATCCAAACGGTAAAATGACCGATATGCTCAGTTATGATGTTACTTTCCGCCCAGGGGCGGTGCAGCAAGCCAATTTAAAATCAGCAATAGCTGGTTCGGCTCCAGTTTTTATGTACTTATTCGATTGGCAGTCGCCAGTGATGGATGGCAAATACAAAGCAGTTCACTGTATGGAAATTGCGTTTTGCTTTGATAATATTCAACGTACAAAAAACATGACGGGTGGCACAAAAGAAGCCCAAGCTTTGGCTGATAAAATGAGCCAATCTTGGATAAATTTTGCGAGAATGGGCAATCCAAACCACAAAGGTTTACCAAATTGGCCAACTTATAATTCATCGAATACGGCTACGATGCACTTTGATAATACTTGCGTAGTGAAGCCTCAAATGGACAAAGAATTATTTGATTTGGTGAAATAACCTCTCACTAAAATTTGCAGAAAGCCCAGTCTCAACGCTGGGCTTTTTTCGTAGATTTTTAAGCCTTCCGAAACTTCACAGGACTCATTTCTGTATGCTTTTTGAAGAAATTATTGAAATGCGTCACCTCCGTAAAACCTAAAGAAAATGCAATTTCCGATACATTCCATTTACTTTGTTTGAGCATGATTTTGGCTTCTTGCAAAAGCCTTTCACCGATTATATTTGAGGTAGTTTTACTACTCGTTTCTTTCACCGCCCGATTGAGGTGATTGACGTGAACATTGAGCTGGTCAGCAAAATCGGAGGCGGTTCTTAGCTTAATTTCGGTATGATTTTCATCAATCGGAAACTGTCTTTCGAGCAATTCCAAAAACAACCAATAAATCCGCTGTGAAGCATTTATCGGTAGCTGTTCAATGAGTGTCGATGGACGAGTTTTCATAGCAAAATGAATCAACTCATAAATCAGATTTCTGATGGCATCGTATTTATGAATGTATTCAGAACTCAGTTCGGACTCCATTTTTTCATAAATTTCGCATAAATACTCAAATTGAGCATCATCTAATTCAAAAACGTGCGTTCCCGTGGGCTGAAAAACTTCATACTGAATCAGATTGCCAAATTGATTAAAGAAAACAGTATTGAAAATCACATAAAAACCCGAAACTTCCTCCGCAATATGTTCCCATTTATACGGAATAAAAGGGTTAGAAAAAACAAGTGCTTGCTTCTCGAATGAAAAAACTTTATCGGCATAATGCAGGCGACTACCACCTCGGCAAAGCGTAACTTTAAAAAAATCACGTCGGCGATACGGCACTGGTTTATTGGCAAGATGCGGCAAACGAAACACATTTACATGCCCAATATCTTTGCTCAGATTTTCGGGAATCCATTCAAATTTTCGATTATAAAAATCTTGCAATGTTTCTGACTTTGCGTTATTTTCCATAAAAAATTGTATTTATAGGCGATAATTCAAACCAACATTCCAAACCACATTATCGCCCGCAATCGTTGATTTTAGTTTGTATGTAAATATTGTTGATACATAAACAGGTAGTTTTCTTTTATTTAAACTAAGCATTTGGCTATAATAAGTACCTTTTTTATCCTCTAAAGTCAAATAAAAAACCTGCGGAAAGAAGCCTAAATAATAGTTTTTTGAAATTCCAATATTTGGAAAACGAGGCTGGAGCGAAATGTACGTACTTTTTTGAATGGCATACGAGTCTAAGCCTTTTGAAGCAAGTAAGTGCAAGCCAATTGAAAATTTAGAAGATTGATGCCAAACAGGCACAAATTCGCCCGAAAAATAGCGTTGCGAAACCCAACGATTTTCGATTTTTCCATTTAAAACAACCTGACTCGACCGTAAAACATACGATGGATGAACCCCCACGTGCCAACTAAAATGTTCGGTTCGTTTGGGTCTATATCTTAGCCAAAAAATATAAGACCAAGGCTCTCCGTTTAGCCTCCAACGAAGTTCGGGTTCAAAGAAAATATGTCGTTTCCCAACTGTGAGATTAGCAATTATGGCAGGTTTTCCGAGCATTAAATTAGGGAATAATGATACACCATTATTGGTCAATTGAATATTGGCCGATGCCTGCAACGGCTCCGTTTTCTTTAGGGTATCTGTTTTTTGTGCAAAAACTGCCACATTACAGAAAAGAAATAATAGGAATGTTTTTCTAAAAGAGAGATTTTGATTGAGGAAGTTCATTTTGATAAAAATAGGTCTTAAAATTATGCTACAAAATTACTGCTTTAAGCTCACTTTCTTTAACACTTTTCAAAGCAAAACTTACGAAAATCAAACAATGAAATATAAGCAAAAAGAGCTGAGTTTCAGCAACTCAGCTCTTTAATAAACTATATTTGATGAAATTACTTACTTTCAAAAACTGCCGATTGGCGAGCCAACAATTGCCAACCTTTTGATGTTTTTAGCCAAGTATGCGTATATCGACGGTAAACGACTTTTCCATTATTATCACGGGGATATACTTTTTCATTTCCCATTACTACGGCTACATTTTCTGTAAAAAATATCCGTTCGATTTCTTGGTCAAACTTTGAAAAATTCACTTTGCCCGTTCTAAATAACTCCGAAATCTCTGGTTTGGTTGATATTTTTCCCGTTGGATTATTGACTGCATAATTTGGATGTGCCAGCTTGAAAAGTGCGGTTGAATCTGCTTTTTCGAGGGCATCTTTAAAGGCAAATTCTAAACCTCTGATTTCGGTTTCGGCTTTGTTTTGAGCATACGAAAAGTTAATCGAAAAACACAAAAACAAATAAACAAAATGGATACGCTTCATCTTTAAGTTCTTTTATGATTTGGTTAAAACTGCTGCAAATTTATGAAAACGTAGCCGTAATCGAATCAATTATTTAGAGCATCACGCAAAATCAAAAACGATTTTAGTTTGGTTTCTAAATCAAAAATATGCGAAGCCACCATCAATTCATCGACTTCTGTTTCGGCAATAAACGCTGAAATATTTTTGTTGAGGGTTTCTTTACTGCCATAAAATGTACACGCAAGCATACTGTTTACGGCTTGTCTTACTTCGGGAATTTGATAAACTTCGGGCAATTTTCCTGCGGGTCTGAGAGGTTTGCGTTTATTAGTGATAATTCCGACAAATAAATTGATTAAACTGGTCAATAACTCATTGGCTTCGTCGTCGGTGTCGGCGGCGAGAACATTTACGCAGGCCATTACGTGAGGTTTGTCCAAAACATCGGAAGGCTTGAAGTTATTGCGATAAATTTTGATTGCCGCCCGAAACTGAGCTGGAGCAAAATGCGAAGCAAAAGCATAAGGAAGCCCCATTTCGGCAGCTAAATAAGCACTATCGGTACTTGAACCCAATATCCAAAGTGGTACGGTCAAACCTTCTCCTGGAAATGCCCTTACTCTGGCATCGCAATTATCGTCGCTAAAATAAGTTTGTAGTTGCCTGACATCTTCGGGAAAATTATGGGCAGTTTCTTGGTTTCTTCGCAAAGCCATTGCCGTGAGTTGGTCAGAACCTGGAGCCCTGCCCAGCCCCAAATCAATTCGGTTTGGGTAAATAGATTCTAAAGTGCCAAACTGCTCGGCAATAACCAATGGACTATGATTGGGCAACATGATTCCGCCCGAACCGACACGAATGGTATTTGTTTTTCCTGCAACATGACCAATCAAAACCGATGTTGCCGAACTCGCAATGTATTCCATATTGTGGTGTTCGGCCATCCAAAAACGTTTGTAACCTAAATTTTCAGCGTGTTTGGCAATTTCTACGGTGTTTGCGATGGCAGTTTGGTGAGTTCCGCCCTCTACAACGGTGGCAAGTTCAAGAACAGATATTGGTGTTTTTGTCATTCAGGATAATCTCTTTCTTTAACAACCCAAAGCTTATTTAGAAAGTTTCTTTCTGATACAAACAAAAAGAGCGACTTGATGGCCGCTCTTCTTGTCAATCAAAAACTTTATTTATTCCTTTACCCTTATCGCTTTCGCCTCAAACATATTCATCAATGTACCTTTCAAGTTATCATCGTCAACTTTCACTAAATCGACCGATACATCATACCCTTGTGCCGAGAAATAAATTACAATTTTATCCGCCGATTCTTCGATGTTTGAAATCGGAATTTTGGGTGAAGAAGGGTCAGCAGGCATCGAAAGTTCGCCCGATAATTTACCGTCTTTTCTTTCAAGTTTTGTTACAAATTTGGCATCACCATTTGGCGTACCAGCAACTGTAATTTCCCATTTTGCTACAAAAAATTCTGATTGAGCAAAAGTATTGAATGAAAGACCTAACACAAAAAGAACTACAAGAACACTTAATTTTTTCATTTTAATTGCGTTTGGTGCGTCAACACGCCGTCGCCACGTTTGTTTTAATTGTTTCTAAATAATATCATAAAATGTGGCAAAACTCAGTTTGGTATTTATAACCATAAATTGTGCCACACTGTTTATAACTTTGGCTTCGCTCAGTTACCGTATTTCTTCCAAATCACTTTACTTTTTCTCTTCATTGGTCAATTTAAACTCCAGTCCCATAACAACCATTAGTGAGCCTTCGGCTTTTGTATTCACAAAAACGGCATAAACATCTTGTAGTTTGTCAGTCGCAACGCCCGTTGAATTTATCGGTACGACTACCATTTTTGGATTAAAATCCATTGTTTCAGAAGCTTCCAAAAATTGAGATTCGCCCAATAATTGCCCTTTCGGACTACCCAAACGTAATTCTACTTTTCCACCTACTGCATTAAGTTGTGGTTTTGGAGCAGTTGCCATTACAACCAGTTCTTTCAAACCTGCCAAGTCAATTTGTTTCATACTCATATAAGAACCCGATTTTGCAGGAATCGCCAGATTTCTTCCACCGAAAGCCATTTTATTAATATCGGCATATTCATCAAATCCGTGTGGGTCGATTTTTGAATTTCTCAATACAAAACTCTGCTCCGATTTCAATGAAGGTAAGCCATTTGCACCTTGGTCTTCGTAAGCCGCCCGCACAATATAAACGCCTTTTCCTTTATCTGACGAAGGAAGTTTTGCCGTAAATGAGCCTTTTGTTGGCAAAGCTTTCTCTTTTGGTTTTTCATTGGCAATGTTCAAAATATATTTTACCATTTCCGAAGCATCAGCGGTTGAAAGTTGCGGATGTCCTGCCATTGCAGTTTCGCCCCAAACGCCACTTCCGCCCGCAATCACTTTCTTGGTTAGGTTTTCGAGTGCTTTGCTATCACCTTTATATTTGTTGGCAACATCACGGTAGCTTGGCCCGATAGATTTTTTTTCTTTGCTGTGGCAAGCCATACAATCGCTGGCTTCGATGAGCTTTTTGCCAGTGGCATAAGCAGCACTTGCATCAGCCGAACGGTGTCCCATCGCAATCATGTTTTTATCGAAACCTTCTTCCAAATAATCAATATTTACGGCTACGTTTTCGGCAGCGATACCTTTATCAAGTTCACCATCTTCTTTGTCTTTTACCTTGATTTCGTAAGGAAAAGATTTATTGGCAACGTAGAAAGATTTATTGCTCGTTGGCATTTCCAAACTCAACATTGGCGGCTCGTTTCCTGCCGTAACTTCCATTGATTGAGAATTGATTCCGCCTTTGCCATCATTGACCGTAAGCGTCACTTTATACGTTCCCATTTTGGTGAGCATCAAATTGGCATCTGGTGTAGTAATTATTTTATTGAAGCCTGTTTTTGAAGTAATTTTCCAAGAATAAGTCAATAAATCTCCATCGGCATCAGTTGTACCTTTTGAAGTCAGTTTCAGGTTGAAAGGCGTTGCTCCTCCCATCTGATTGGCCGCCATTGCAAGCTGCGGTTTACGATTTCCACCGTTATATTCGATACGAATCAAGCGAGCATCATCGTTGGCCGTGAACCAACCACTACCATATTCGAGCATATATAAATCACCATTTTCGGCAAATTCCATGTCCATCGGATTGCTGAATTTATAACTCGGCATAAAACGCTCCATCGACACATAATTACCTTCTTTATCCATCGTTACGGCCATTATCCAACCACGCATCCACTCATATTGCAAGAATTTTCCATCATAATATTTCGGAAATGCTTTCGGGGCAGTTTTGAAATCTTCTGAATAGAAAACAGGCCCAGCCATAGCATTTCTACCGCCCGCACCTACCAAAGGAAACTCTTTCGACTCGCCATAAGGATACCAAACGAAGGCTTTTTGAGCAGGAGGCAATACTTTTAAGCCAGTATTACTTGGTGAAGTATTTGTCGGAGCATTCGCATCCCACAATTCTAAAGATTTATTGGCTACAAAATCAAATTTATTATAAGCCTTATTATCGCCTACGAAGTGCGGCCAACCGAAATTACCAGCTTTGCGGGCTTGTCCAACTTCGTCGTGTCCTGCGGGGCCACGAGTAGAATCTGGCTTTGAAGCATCAGGGCCAACTTCTCCCCAATAAACATAACCAGTCTTTTTATCAACCGAAATACGGAACGGATTGCGGTGTCCCATTGTATAGATTTCTGGACGAGTTCCAGCCGTGCCTTTCGCAAATAAATTTCCTTCTGGAATTGTGTATGAACCATCAGCAGTAGGTTTTATTCTGATAATTTTTCCACGTAAATCGTTCGTATTTGCTGAAGATTTCTGAGCATCCCACGCTTCACGACCTGGGCGTTCATCGCTTGGACTATAACCATTCGAGCCGTGAGGATTCGTATTATCGCCCGTCGATAAATATAAATTTCCTGTTTCATCCCACGCAATCGAACCGCCCGTGTGGCAACATTCTTCACGCTGGGTTTCTACTCTTAACATTTCTTTTTCCGAACTTAAAACAATTTCATCGCCTTTCATCGTAAATCTTGAAAGTTGATTATACGAGCCTTTTGTAGAAGAATAATATAAGTAAATCCATTGATTTTGAGCAAAGTTCGGGTCTTTGTTCAAGCCCATCAAACCATCTTCGCCCATTGATTCTTTGCCTTCTTTGCTTACATATTTTGTACTAACAGGAATAGTGGCAATAGTTTTCAGTTGTTTGGTCTTGGTATTATAAAGCCTTACTTCGCCTTTGCGTTGAATAAACAAAATTCTACCATCGTTCAATACTGACAATTCCATTGGCTCGTCGAGTTTTTCTTCCAAAACTACTTTCGTAAAGCGGTTTTCTTCGGGACGAGATTTTGAAAAATCAATAACTTTTGGAGCATCTCCCCCCGCAGCATATTTAATTCCTGCATAAAGATGATTCAAGAAAAGCGGTTCGGCGAAAGTTTCGTCAGTATGCCCCATTGCGGTATAAAACGAACGTCCACCATTAAACTCTTGAAACCAACTAATTGGGTGATTATCGCCATTTTTGCCTCCAATATAGCTTTTTTCATCAATTTTTAGCACAACATTGATTTTTGACGAAATATTCTTAAAGCTATAAAACTCATCACTACGCTCGAAAGAATCGGGCATTCCTGCCGTAAATTCGTTCTTTTGCGTTACAAAAAAACGTCCTTTCTGCACATTACTCGGCGTTGATGGATGGTCAAGAAACCACGCACCAGCCAACTGATTATACCAAGGCCATTCGTATTCGGTATCGGTTGCGGCATGAATACCGACGTAGCCGCCACCCGCTTGAATGTATCGCTCGAATGAAGTTTGTTGCTCATTATTCAAAATATCGCCCGTTGTATTTAAGAAAATAACGGTGTTAAATTTCTTCAAGTTAAGTTCCGTAAACTGGCTTGCATCTTCGGTGAAACTCACGCCAAAACCTTTTTCTTTGGCCATTTTGGCGAGTGCAGTTTTTCCTGCTTCGATTGATTGATGTCTAAAAGCCGCCGTTTTGCTAAAAACCAAAACATTGATTTTGGTCTGGGCAAACGCCGTACTGACAAATAAAAGCAAAATAAAAGCCCCCAAACCCCCAATGGTGGCTTTTACACTCATCTTTTTAAAATTTAAAATTCTCATTTTGTACAATTATTAGATGTATTTTTTAGATAATATTATTGGTAAAATAAACTCGGAAGTATTATTGCTTGCCAAAATCCAGCACCGACCAAAAGATAATTTCGATAAATTTTCCGTTTTGGAGAATGATATTTGGTATAAGAAAAAGCATTTACGTAACAAATGTAAAATATTTTTTAATTATTGTCTATTTTTCAGACAATATATTTTAGTTTTATATTATATTCGAATAATTATATTTTACAAACGGCATTTGTGCAGGATAAACCGTAACTTTGCGACTAAACAAACTGCATCAATATGAAACTATTTGACGGAGAAAACTTCATTCATCAGCTTTCGATAGATTGTGTAATTTTTGGGTATAAAGAAAAAGAATTGAAAGTGTTGGTGCCAAAAATCAAACTTTCAAAAGAATTGTGGGCTTTGCCTGGTGGATTTATTCGGCAAGATGAAAGCATTGATGAAGCAGCTCAAAGGATTTTGGAGGAAAGAACCAATTTGACGGATATTTTCTTAGAACAATTTAGGGTTTTTGGGCAAACTGGACGCAAAAATAACGAGATTTTTGAAGAATTTAGTCCAATAAAAATTGAACTTTTAGAACAATTCAACGAAAACGATATTAATTGGCTCAAACAAAGGTTTGTGTCAATTGGCTATTATGCTTTGGTAGATATAAATAAAGTAAATCCGCAAAAGGGCAATTTTGATGAGTCGATTGATTGGTATAATATCAAAGATTTACCAACGATGATTATAGACCATAACGCAATGGTAACTTACGCCCTCGAAACACTCCGCCAAAACCTTGACCATAAGCTCATTGGCTTTAATTTATTGCCCGAAACTTTCACGATGCGAGAAGTACAAGAACTCTACGAAGCCATTTATGACAAGCCTTTTGCGAGAAACAATTTCCAGAAAAAAATCTTAGATTTGGATGTGTTAGAACGTCTCGAAAAGAAATTTACTGGGGCTGCCAATAAAGCACCGTATTTATATAAATTTAGGAGAGTATAAAACTTTATACCCTCAACGCTCCACGAAATCCTCTTGCCGCATAATAAGATTCTGCACCATTGTGATAAACGAATACTTTTCCGTAGCGAAAATCGCCAAAAATAGCACCGCCGAGTTTTCTAATATCGGCTGGTGTTTCAAGCCAACTTGAGGTTTTTGTGTCGAATTTTCCGAGTGTTTGTAGTTTTCGATATTGCTCTTCGTCTAATACTTCAATGCCCATTTCGGCCGCTACATTCAACACATTATTGGCAGGTTTATTTTCTTTTCTTGACTCCCAAGCGGCAAGGTCATAGCAAAGACTTCGGCGACCTTTCGGGCTTTCGGCCGAGCAATCAAAGAAAACATATTCGTCTGTTTCGGCATCGTATCCAACTACATCTGGCTCTCCATCAGTGCGTTCCATTTCATCAAGCGATAATAATTTTGCGGTATTTTTCTCAAATTTTGCTTGTATTTTAGCCCATACAAGCCCTTCGTGGCGGCTCATATTTTTCTCGAAACGAACTTTTAAAATGCCCAATAATTCGTTGCGTAGCTCTTCCGAAACTTCTTTTTTATCTTCCATTGGTTTTATTATATTCGTTTTTAGTGACTAAAACAAACAACTTAGTCAAACGATTTTGACCAAGATAGTGCATCTCAAAATTATGGTAATTAAATCCAAAAGAGAAATCATTGAAGAAAAAGAATGACAAATAACTAATCAAACTACTTTCCATGGGTTTTATCTGCTAAAATATCTAATTTCAAGGTTTCAAAATCAACTTTCCAGTTTTTACTTTCTCAATTTCTGCTCGATTCATCAGTTCGGGGCGAGAACCACCTTTCACAAACATTTCGGCTTGGTCGTCGTAGTGTTTACTCAAAAAATGACCCGATTGACCCGTTGGTAGCACGCTGCGGCTGTGTTCGGCATCGGCAAAATCAATAATTCTACGCAAAGCTGGGCCGTAAGTGACTTTATATGTTCCGCTTGAATCAACCGAAAAATCAAGGTTATTGATGGTTTCACGGCCACCTGGAGCTGGAAATGGCCCAACATTGAAATATTTACCAACAACTGGCAAAATGCCAAGTGGGTGATTGTGTGTGAGCGTATGCACTTTTTCCCATTTCCACGCAGTCATGTCACTTCCGAGTTGTTTTTCGAGACTTACCAGTGCTTCATTCATCGAATTTGTCAAGATTTCGGTGCGAGTTTCTTTATTTTTTGTCGAAATATTATCCCACCACGGCGAAGCATCATTTCGCATCAACGAAGCCATGTTTCGCTTGAAATTTCCGTTATGTTCAAAAGCTTTGAAAACTTCATTGCCCAATTCATCTTTGATTGTATTTACAAAAAAATGATAGAGAAAACGGTAATAAATCGTTGGCTCAATATCTTCTAAATCATGCGAACCGTCCCATTTAGCCAATTTTTCTAAACCATTTTTTGCCGAAGGGTTCAGCTTGTTTTTGTCGATTACGGGTAAAATATCTTTCAAAAGTCCAGAAAACGAAGAAGAAGTTACGTCATTAATAACGCTTCTGACACTTTCTTGCGTCCAATCTTTTTTATCATTAAATAAAAGTTCTTCGATTCGGCTTGCACGATTTCCTGGTACATAATAGCCTGGTACTAAGCCATTTCCCATATCAGCAGGTTGATTATTTGCCGTATAAAGTACACCACGTTTAGGGTTTAAAATTTGCGGGTTCAGCGAAAAATCGTACCAACCTTGTGGGTCGTCATTGCCCGTTGAGCCATCCAAAATTAGCATCGGATTTACGTGGGCAGGGCGTTTCGGAAGTTTTCCTGCTGCCCACCAAGCAATATTTCCTTCGGTATCGCCCCACATAATATTTAGGCCAGGTGAAGTAAGTTTACTGGCTGCTTTGCCTGCTTCGGTGGCATTTTTGGCGTGAGCCATTTCATAAAAAGCCTCCAGATGATAACTCGGAAATTGGTTATAAACCCACCACAAAGCAATCGGGTCTTTTTGGTCGGCCATTTTATCAAAACTATCATTCATCAAGATTCCATGGCGAGAAGTTTTGACCGAAATTTTCACATCAGCCGCATCTTTTACTTTGATGCTTTCTTCACGCACTTTCAAATCTTCCCAATGGTCTTTGTACCAAACTTGGTTGGCGTTGGCAGGATTGGCTTTTTCACGAAAAAAATCAACGTCGTCATTCTCAAACATCGTCAAACCCCAACCGCCGTATTGCGAATGGCCTAAAGCTCCAACGGGTGTTCCTGCCAAAAAATTACCGTAAAATTTAAAATTCGGGCATTCCAAATGGGCTTCGTACCAAACCGAAGGTTGCGAAAAAGCAATGTGAGTATCGTTCGATAAAATTGGCTTGCCCGATTTGGTTTTTGAGCCAGCAATTACCCAACCATTTGAGCCATGATAAGGCGGAAAAAGTGCGTCGGTTTCAATATTGGTCAACTGATTGGCCATGCGTGCCAAAGCCGTAGAAGAAGCAATGTTTTCTTGGGCATTTGTCGGAATTTTTGGCTCATTTGTAGGCCAACCCGTCATTACATCTTTCAGGTATTCAGAACCAAATTTGCTCTGAATCATGGTTGAAATGGCTTCTGAGCGAAATGCTTCGGCAAAAGTGAAACCCATATAGCCCATTATGATTTGCATATCAGCCATTTCAAAAGGCGTTTTTTTGATGCCCGCAATCGAAAACTCAGGGGGAGTTTTGCCGTTTTCGATGTATTCGTTTACTCCTTTTATGTAGGCTTGGGCTGCTTTTACGAACGGAGCGTTGGAGTTTTTCATCAAAACCGAATCAATCGTCCATTGGGCGTGCTTGCGAAAACTAAGCGTGCGGAAAAATTTATCGGAAGGAAGTGCTTTTTCGCCAAAAAGTTCGGCCAAACGTCCATCGGCCAAACGGCGGAGCAATTCCATTTGAAAAAGGCGGTCTTGGGCATGAACGTAGCCAAATGCTTGAAACAAATCGTCTTCGTTTTGGGCATAAATATGAGGAACACCGTAGTCGTCATAAATAACTTCGACAGGTGCTTTTAGTCCTTTGAGTTGAAGCTCGCCATTAATTGTAGGTTTGGTGCTTTGTAGCCAAAAATAGATGCCAATTCCCGCCACAACGAGCAAAATGAACAATCCAAGTAAGATTTTCTTGAAAACTTTCATTGAATAATGGTTTTTAGGTTGATTGAGTTGAAATGTAAAAATAGTAAGAATTTATTGAAGTTTTTGAAAATAAATATGACTCTCAGTATTTTCGTTTTTTTTCAAGGCAAAATTGAATTTATTGCTGATTTTTGTATATTTGAATAAACATTTAAGAATATGCGAACATTAAACGTCTCTATATCTGATATTGAATATAATAAATTCGGTTTGAAAAATGAAGATTTGACTTTCTCGGATTTTCTTGATATTGTCAGCAAGGAATTGATACGTCAAAACCTAAATAAGTGTTTGGAACTTGCAGATAAATATGGGCTTTCAAAAATGACAATGGATGAAATATCAAGTGAGGTAAAAATCGTCAGAAGAAATGCAAAGAGTAATTATTGATACAAATGTTATTGTTTCTTCGTTAATTCAGCGAAATTATCCTCATACAATCATTAACGAACTTTTCATTGAACAAAGATTTCAACTTTGTATTTCAGATGAATTAATGGCTGAATATTATGAAGTTTTAGCTCGACCAAAATTTTCCAAATTCCCAGACTTTTTCAATCGTGCAGAAGCATTACTTGCTGAAATAGCATCAAAAGCTACAAAATATGTTCCAACCATAACACTTGACTTAATTTCAGATGCAGATGATAATATGATTTTGGAGCTTGCCGATGAATGTGTCGCAGATTTTGTGATTACAGGAAATACAAATGATTTTACATTTCCTGCATATAAACAGACGAAAATTGTAAGCCCAAGAGAGTATTGGGAACTTCATCAACCAAGATAAAATTTACTCATCTTTCAAAACATAACCCATGCCAGTTTTGGTATGAATGAGTTTTGGCTCGAAATCTTTGTCGATTTTTTTGCGGAGAAAATTGATATATACTTCAATGACATTCAGGCTATTTTCGGCGTTGTTTCCTTCCCAAATTTTCTCGGCAATTTCTGCTTTTGAAACTACTTTTCCTTTATTTCTTATCAGGTATTCGAGTAACGCAAACTCTTTTGGCGTAAGGTCAATGTGTTTGCCTTGACGAGAAGCCATTTTACTTTCAAAATTAATTTCGAGGTCGGCAATGCGGAGAATATTGGCATTAGTTTCGTTTTCGGCGTAGGCACGCTTCAAAAAGACATTGATACGAGCAATCAATTCACGGTATTCAAAAGGTTTTACGATATAATCATCAGCCCCTTTTTCAAAACCTACAATTTTATCATCGGTTTCGCCCAAAGCTGTGAGCATAATTATTGGCGTTTGGCGGT